>JAOARS010000171.1 GCA_025210415.1 Marinifilum sp.
CACTTTGGTATCTCCCCAAAAGCAATTTTTAAAAGAACTTTGTTTCTCGATTGCGGATGCAAATATAGGTGCTTTGATAGAATATACAAGGGATTGATAGCTTTTTTTTGAAAAAAAATGAAAGTTTTTATGTAAGTGTTTGATTTCCTAGTAAATATTTTTGTCATTTTTTTTTAATACTTTTTTCATGTTGAGATTAACTAACTTAAATGAGATATAATGTTCAGTAAATTAGTTTGTTGTGTATTGTTGTTGTGTTTGTTTAGGAATTGTGTGTTGTTCTAAAGTATTGAGTGTTAAAGAGTGTTGTAACTTACTTCGTATTATTGATTATATTCGGTGAATTTTACTTCAAAAATCAATTGAAGTATCGTATTTGAATTGTTTTTATTTCGAAACTCATAAAAACGAACATGAATTTGAGGACAGTGGAAATCGTGAAATCAATTTTAGCATATTAATCTACTCACAGAAGTGTAGTTTGTTCTGAATTTGATTCGGGAATTAAAATTGACTTTATTGAACTTTGAGGTCATCGAGATTCCGATAGTTATCGAGCCATCTGACAAGTGAAAGAAAATTTTAAGCAGATGAAAAAAATACTCTTTATTATTAATCCTATTGCAGGTAAACGAGCCGGAAAAAATATTAGTAAGGAAATTATCAAATATCTTGATACTAGTACGTATCATCCTTATTTTAGATATTCGGAATATCCAGGACATATTTCGGAGATTACAATGCAAGCTTTGGATGAGAATTATAGTGCGATTATAGCTGTAGGTGGAGATGGAACAGTAAATGAAGCTGCTAGAATTTTAGTGCATACAAATGTCCCAATGGGAATTATCCCGGCAGGATCAGGAAATGGACTGGCAAGACATTTACAAGTTCCTTTATCGGTTAAAAAAGCTGTTGCTTTAATAAATAGATTGAGAGTGCTTAAAGTAGATGCTATAAAAATTAATTCACTCTACTCTTTTTGTGTGGCAGGAATAGGTTTTGATGCAGAAGTAAGCCGAATGTTTCAAAATATGAAAACCAGGGGACTGATTTCATACATTATTGCGAGTTTAAAATGTTTTAACAAAAGCAAAAATCAAAATTTTATAGTAAAAACAAAAGAGAAAGAAGTTCAACTAAATGGATTTATGCTTTGCTTAGCCAATGCCAGTCAGTTTGGGAATAATGCTTACATAGCTCCGAAAGCTGATATTTCAGATGGGATATTAAATTTGATATTGCTTAAGAAACCATCGTTTTTTCAGCTTCCCGGATTAATTTATAAGGTTTTTACCAGGAATGTACACAGGCATTCGTGTTGGAGTCAGAAATGCGGTAATTCCTTTGAAATATTACAGAAGAACGATTATGCCCATCTTGATGGAGAACTTTTGGATATTGGAACAAGATTGAAGGTAGATGTAGAAGAAAAGGCTTTGACGGTAATTTATTGACAAAAAAACGGAAACCAATCATGATTTCCGTTTTCGAGTATTTTTTTTAATGACTATTTCATCATTGCTTTAGCTCTTGTAATGTACTTCTCAATATCGCGAGCTTCTGCAGATTGAGCAAAATCTTTTTCAATTTTTTCGTAAGCAACTAATGCTTTTTTATATTCTCCCATCATTTCGTAAGCTAAACCAGCTTTTTGCAAGTAAATAGGCGTTGTGAATTCATTTGTGTTGAATGAACTTGCATCCATGTAATTTGAAGCAGCTTTAGCATTCTCACCTAATTCCATGTATGCATCGCCTGTTGCAGCTTTGGCAAGAGCACTTAAAATAAAATCATCAGAACTAAAAGAACTTAGATGATCAATGGCATTTTGATATTCGCCAATTCTTAAATATGAAATACCAGCGTAATATTTCGATAAATTACCAGCTGCAGTTGAACCAAATTCATCAACAATTTCCAAGAAGCCAGGATAGTTTTCGTCACCATTTAATGCCAGTTTAAATGAATCTTGTTCGAAATATCTTTGAGCCTGAAATAATTGATTCTGAGCTTTTTCTTCCAAAGGAGTTTTATAATACTTTTGATAAGCAAAAATTGCAATAGCAACCAAAATAACAGCAAAAGCAATACTAGTCAACTTCTTTTGATTCTTCTCTATATATTGTTCAGTTTTACTTAACGCCTCTTCTAGATTCTCGAAATTATCCGCAGTTTCCGGATTGTTTTTGTTCTTCGACATACTCAAATAATTAATAGGTTTATTTTTTCTAACGCAAATGTAATTTTTTTTACCAAATATTAAGCATTATTAATATAAAAAATCAGAATAAATTAGAACTTAATTATTGCTAAGCTTTCGCGGATTTGAATTGATTTTATTTCGTAATTTTGCAGCATTACCTTAATGTTTTGCACATGCATCTTGAAAAACTATCTCTATTAAATTATAAGAATATACTTGAGTTGGAATTGAATTTTTCTCCAAAAATCAATTGTTTTATTGGCAATAACGGAATGGGAAAAACCAATCTTCTTGATGCAGTATATTATTTAAGCTTTTGTAAAAGCTACTTTTCTTCCACCGATCAACACAACATCAATCACGATGCACAGTTTATGGTTCTTGAAGGAAATTATCACCGTAAGGATTTGGAAGAAGCGATTTATTGTGGTGTAAAGCGTGGACAGAAGAAAAATTTCAAGCGAAATAAAAAAGAATATAAAAAGCTATCTGAACACATTGGTTTGTTGCCTATTGTTATGGTTTCTCCTGCCGATGGAAGATTGATTACTGATGGGAGCGAGGAGAGAAGAAAATATATGGATAGCGTAATATCGCAGTACGATAGAAAATATCTTGACGATTTGATACGTTACAACCGTGTAATCCAGCAACGAAATAAATTACTGAAAGATTTTGCTTCAGGAACCAAATACGATGAGGATACATTAAGCATTTGGGATGAACAATTGGTGCATTTGGGAGCTGAAATTTATAAAAAGCGAAAGGATTTTCTGCATAAACTGATGCCTGTTTTTCAGGAGTATTACTCTATTATTTCGCAGGGAAATGAAATTGTTAGCTTGGAATATAAATCACAATTGCATGAGTATGGCATGAGAGAATTGCTTGACAATGCACGGTGGAAAGATCAGGTAATGCAATATACAACGGTGGGAATTCACAAGGACGATTTGGTTCTGAACCTGGGAAAATACCCAATTAAGAAGATGGGATCGCAAGGTCAGAAAAAATCATATTTAATTGCCTTAAAGTTGGCACAATTCGAATTTATTAAGCAAATAGCAGGCTTTACTCCAATTCTGTTGTTAGATGATATTTTTGACAAGCTAGATTCGAATCGTGTTGAGCAAATTGTTCGTTTGGTTTCAGAAGAACGATTTGGACAAATTTTTATTTCTGATACCAATCGCGATCATTTGGATGAAATCTTATCAGGATCAGCTTTGGAATATCAACTGTTTGTAATTGATAATGGTGCCATTGTAATACCGTAATAATATAAAGTAGTATGTATTATGCCGATAGATTTCTAAAGGAGCAATGCGAGAGAAGTGAAGCAATGAGACATTTTAGAAACAAATCGGTATAAATTCGGAATCATGAGAAGAAGCAACACTCAAAAAATAGATGAATTGATCAAGGAAGTTCTGAAAGAATCGAAACTTGATGTGAAACTGAAAGAATATGAGTTGGTAAACTCGTGGGAAAAGGTAATTGGCAAAACAGTAGCCAATGCTACTACCGATATTTATATTCGAAATCGCCGATTGTTTGTTGCCGTTCGTTCTTCGGTAATCAGAAACGAACTCATGATCATCCGAGATGGATTGGTAAAAGCTCTTAACCGTGAAGTAAAAGCCAATATTATTGATGATATTGTGGTTAGGTAAGCAAAAGGCTAAGAGCTTAAAGCTAAAAGCCAATTGCTAATATCTTATTTAAATAACCTCTGTCTGAGAGAAATAAAACGCTCCTTCGATACAAGCATTTTCATCGCTATCTGAACCATGTACAGCATTTTTCGACATCGATTCTGCAAACTCTTTGCGGATTGTTCCTTCTTCTGCTTCGGCAGGATTTGTAGCTCCAATTAGTTTTCTGAAAGAAGCCACAGCATCTTCTTTTTCCAAAATGGCTGCTACAATCGGACCAGAACTCATAAAATCAGTCAACTCATTGTAAAATGGCCTGTCTTTATGGACTTCGTAGAATTTTTTTGCTTGTTCTTTTGTGATTTGAGTATATTTCATGGCTGCAATTCTAAAGCCAGCTTCGTTAATTTTTGCAAGAATTGCTCCGATATTACCAGCTTCTACAGCGTCTGGCTTTATCATTGTAAAAGTTCTGTTGCTTCTCATTAATTTGTGTGTATAAGTTTAACGTTGGTATACAAAAATAATATTTCCGTTTAGGCATGCAATAGAATCGAATAAAATTATTTGGATTAATTCTAATTAATTTAACACGATAATATTCGATTCAGATCACAATTCTTTTTTAATGAAACGAACATGAGTTTTAGTCTCAAGCTTAATTTTGGAATTAAAATTCATCGAGTGTTCCATCTGGTAAATGAAATAAAATTATAAACAGATGAAATCTGCATCGCAATTTTTATCTTTACCCACTAATTTTGAATCATCTTACTCATATAGAGAATGAATAATATAAAGAATAGAATCGATATTGATTTGATTGCCAAAGCTGAAACTTTGTTGAATGAATCGAAACAAATTGCAATAATTCCTCACTCCGGCCCCGATGGTGATGCCATAGGTTCATCATTGGCATTGTATCAGTACCTGAAGAAAAAAGGCAAAGAACCTAAAATAATTAGTCCGAGCGATTATCCGGTATTTTTGAATTGGTTACCTCAAAACTCTGAGGTTCTAATTTTTCCTTCGAATAAGAAAAAAGCCAAAGAGTATCTGAAGTCATCAGATTTGGTTTTCATTGTCGATCACAACTCTTTTAAAAGATCGGGAGATTTGGAAAAAATTCTTCAGAATTTGACTGCGAAGAAAATCATGATCGATCACCATCCTGAACCTGAACAAATTGTTGATTTGATGTTTTCGGATACAGCTATGTGTGCTACTTGTGAGTTGATGTATGAATTTATTGAGGCACTTGGCGATGAAAACCTAATTGATACTCATATTGCAGAATGCTTATACACAGGAATCGTGACAGATACTGGCGGATTAAGTTATAATTCATCTAATCCAAGAACTTACCAAATTGTTGGTGATTTATTAGCAAGAGGAATAGATAAGAGTAAAATCCATTCGAATGTATACGATAACTTCTCAACCGATAGGATGAAATTGTTGGGACACTGTTTAGATCAGGGACTTGAAGTATTAAGTGAATATCAAACTGCAATTATCACCTTAACCAAAGAAGATTTACAAAAATTCAATTACAAAGATGGTGATACCGAAGGCTTTGTAAATTATCCGTTGTCTATTCAGGGAATATTGATTTCGGTAATTTTTATCGAAAAAGAAGATATGGTAAAAATATCGTTCCGTTCGAAAGGAAATGTACCGATTAATGCGGTGGCCGCAGAACATTTTAATGGAGGAGGACATATGAATGCAGCGGGAGGAAGAACCACCAATCAGCTAAAGGACACGATTGCCAAATTTAAAGCAGTATTACCTGAGTTTTATAAGAGTCTTGGTGTTTAATTTAGATAATAAAAAAGACTTGCTGGTATGATATTTGTTTTATTTAAAGTGACTAAAGTCTTGTCTTAAATAGTGGTTTTGTAAATTTTTAGGGTATCAGAAGACTAAGTCAAGGAATAATTCCGGTTTTAGGCGGTCGGGATTATGCCTAAATTTTTAACTATGATGTTCGCAGCGCAGGTGTTAGTATCTGCGCTGTTTTTGTAATTATACCTTTGAACTGATTTTATAAGATGTTTATGATTCACGAAGATTATATCGATTAGTAATCGGGTTTTAAGTATTGATCGGAAATATACCAGTGTGAAAATTTAAATCAGAAATGGTCTTAAAGAACTACAATTCTTATTAGAATTTTAGATTGTATTACTAATAATTGGATATTCTTCATTCACTCATTCACAAAAAATTATTTCTCCCTGTGAATCAGAAAAATTGCAGGTTTCTTGTGCAAGTCAATATCCATTCCTTTCCAAGCTTTTACAGGAAGAGTTTTTATGAACTCACTTTCCATTGTAATGTCAACAGCAATACAAAGTTTGGTGCCACCACTGCAATTGGCAATTAAATCTTCTACCAATTTGTTATTGCGATATGGAGCTTCAATAAAAATTTGTGTTTGATTTTCACTCAAAGATCTTGAATCCAATTGCTTTATTTTTTTTGCTCTTTCGTTTGATTTTATTGGCAAGTAACCATTAAATGCAAAATTCTGGCCATTAAAACCCGAGGCCATTAACGACATCAAGATAGATGATGGGCCAACCAATGGAATAACTTGTATGTTTTTTTCATGAGCCAATTTTACCACATCCGCTCCAGGATCGGCAACGCCAGGGCAACCAGCTTCCGAAATAATTCCAATATCAAAATCTTTTATGGCATTTAAGTATCCCGAAATTTGGTTAGGAGAACTGTGTTTGTTCAATTCATAAAAGTTTAGTTCATCAATATTTATCGTTGAGTTTACTTTTTTAAGATATCTGCGTGCAGTTCTGATGTTTTCAACAATAAAATGTTTGATGGTAGGAATTAACTCTTGAATATTCTGAGGAATTACCTGATTGACAGATGTATCTCCCAAGGTGGTTGGAATCAAATATAGCTTGCCTTTCATGATTGCTTTAATTTTCGGCAAATGTACAAAATAATTGAGTGAATGGGTGAATGAGAAGAACACTGTAAGCTTTTTTGCTTTCTGAGATTCAAGCATTGTTTTCTATCTGGAATAAATCTAAATAATTTTGAATCCAGTTAAAATTATTTCATCTTTGCATCGAATCCACCGTATTGTATTACAAAATGAAAGAATTTGCTACAAAAATCATATTAAATAGAAACTTCATATTGGTGCTTGCCGTTATACTTGGTTTAGCAATTGGGCAGTGGGCAAGCTTATTTAAAAGTTATACATTTTATGTGTTGGCAGTGGTTATGACTTTTTCAACTACAGGAATATCAACCAAGGCTATGTTTCCTTTAAGAGAGATGATAAAACCCATGCTAATGGGTTCTTTTCTGAACTATGTGGTTTTTGGTGCAGTTGTAATTTCTCTTTCCTATTTTTTAATGCCAACACCTGAATTGTTTTTAGGTTTTGTAGTAATAGCATCAACGCCGCCGGGAGTAGCTGTAATTCCATTTTCGCACATCTTGGGCGGCGATTTGAAATATGCAATTGTAGGAACCTTAGGAGCTTTTATTTCTTCACTATTCTTTGCTCCATTAATAGTTGGCCTTTTCTCCAATGTTGATGGAGGTATCAACCCGATAGATTTGTTTATTGCAATGGTTCAATTGGTGTTAATTCCATTGCTTGTATCCCGTTTTCTTTTATGGAAACCGATTAAGCCTACAGTAGAAAAAGTTAGAGGAAGAATTGTAGATTGGGGATTTGCATTGATAATTTTTACAGCCGTTGGTTTAAATCGACAAGTATTTTTTTCTAATTTTGAGATACTCTTAATGGTTTCTCTGGTTTTGTTTCTAGGGATTTTTGGATTAGGATGGACATTTGAGAAAATTAGCAAAAAAATGGGAGTTGCAGCTCCTGTTGCCATAACCCAGAATTTACTGGTAACGGTTAAAAGTTCTGGTTTTGCCGTAGTAACAGCATTAACTTTGTTTGGCGAAAAAGCTGCTATTCCTTCCGCAGTATTGGCCGTTTTTGTATTGGCTTACTTGCTTTTTCTTTCTATCCGAAAAGAACTTATAGATACTAAAAAATCGAAGTAAGCCAGAGTTGAATTCTGAATGGAACAACTATATGGTGAAACTAACTTTTCTTGGAACCGGAACTTCGCAGGGAGTGCCAATAATTGCATGTAAATGCCCGGTTTGTTTGTCTGATAATAAGAAAGATAAGCGTTTGAGGACTTCTGTTTTGGTGCATGTCGATAATCAAAATATTGTAATTGATAGTGGCCCTGATTTCAGATACCAAATGTTGCGTGCCGGAGTTGAGAATTTATCCGCTATTTTGTTTACACACGAGCACAAAGATCACACTGCCGGCTTGGATGATATTCGTGCATTTAATTGGGTGAATAAAACTGCTGTAAATATTTTTGCTGAAAAACGAGTTCAAGAATCTTTGAAAAAAGAATTTGCATATGTTTTTGCTGAGTTTAAGTATCCTGGTATACCACAAATGAACTTAATTGAGGTTACCAATGAACCCTTTAGGATAAATGGTACAACAATTCAACCAATAAGAGCAATGCATTTAAAATTGCCTGTTTACGGATATCGAATTGGCGATTTGACCTATATTACCGATGCAAATTACATTGCTCCCGAAGAAAAAGAAAAAATAAAAGGAACAAAGGTTTTGATTGTAAATGCCCTTCGAAAGGAAAAACACATTTCTCATTACAATTTGGAAGAAGCGTTGGAACTGGTAGAAGAAATTAAACCAGAAAAAGCTTATTTTACACATATCAGCCATCAAATGGGTTTTCATGAAAAGATACAAAAAGAACTTCCTGAAAATGTATTTTTAGCATACGACGAACTGACAATAGAGGCATAAAAAAGATGAAAGAATTCAAGGTATATGTTAAAATTACATGTCCGGTTTCTCCCTTTTAGAAGAGATGAAGAGAGTTGTTTTCATGGTCAAGCATCAGTTCTCTACCTTTCTAATAAACAATACACTCATTCCACCCAGAATAAAGAAAATTGTTCCGGCAAGCATTAAAGCTGACGAAATACTGAAATGATCGGTGTACCATCCCAGAAATGGGCCAATAACAGCAAAACAAATTCTAATGATGAAGTTTCGTACTGAAAGAACCGTTGCACGCATATCTGATTCTGTAATTCTGTTGATGTAATCCTTTAAAACCGGGGTTGCAATGCCTCTTACAAAATAGAAGAAAAATAAAACACCAACTCCAATTAAGGAATGAAACCAACCGCTTAAAATAAAACCTGCCGAAATGCCAATTACAATGAAAATCGAAGTTCCGGTTTTGCCTAGAAAACCTTCAACTTTATAGGCTAAAAGAGCCACAAATCCTACCGTTAAATTAAGCATGGTCCAAATCACACCAATGGTGCTTACCTCCATATCCAAATCTTTTAAATAAGGCTGAATAAACCAGGCTAATGTAAGTGTAGCACATCCAATAACCGATGAAAGCATAATGTTCCATCGAAGTTTAGCGCTGTCCCACAATGAAAACTTAACTATTGAAAGAATGTGTGAGAATCCGGCTTTTGTTTTTTTTGAATCCTGATTTGGATCCAGAAGTAAAATGGCTGCCGGTATGGCAATGAATGCAATAAAAGATTGCAGAATAAATGGAGTACGTAAGCTGATCAGAGCCAAACTACCACCTGCAATTCCAGCAATTGCCTCGGCAAAATTTCCAATCGACATTACCCTGCTTTCCTGTTTTAAATATTCCTTCTCCCTCTTCATTTTTAAAAGGCTGTCGTAAAGCATCGCCGAGTCGGAACCGGATATAAAACTACTGCCAATACCCAAAATTAATTCAGCAGCAAGAAATCCGGTAAAGCCGTAGCTAAATGAATAAATCACAAAACCCAAACAACCCAGAATTGCACCAAGAATCAAAGATTTTTTTCTGCCCCAAACATCGGCCAGGTAGCCCGAAGGAATTTCAAGTATAACCACTGCTACTGAATAAATCCCTTTAAGGGTAAGAACATCCTGCATGCTTAAACCATTTTCCTGATAAAACAGAACAATAATTGGCATGGTAAGCATAAACCATTTGGCTATTTTAATGGCATAGAGTTTGGGTATGTTGCCGGCGTAGGTGCGTGTCATTTCTTTCAATTGAACTGCAAAGATAATTTCTCTGATCAAATCTTAAAATATCTTTATCAAAGAGCTGGAGGGATTGGAATAAAATATTGAAAATCTGATGGATATGGGATGATTTTTCCGTAAATTTAAAAGTAAGGGCTTGATTTTGTGTTGAGTTTAGACTGTAAATCATTCGGTTTAAACGTGGGAGTGTTCAACTTGAAAATACTTTGAACTATGGGAATGACACTAATCGAAAAAATATTGGCTAACCATTCAAAAGAGGATGTTGTTCATCCCGGCGATATTGTGGATATTGAAATTGATGTGCGTGCCGCACGTGATTTTGGTGGTGCCAATGTTGTGAAAAATATTCAGGATTATCGCTTAAATATTCACGATCCATCTAAAACATTCTTTACCTTCGACTGTAATCCAACAGGATCGGATCAAAAATATGCAGTGAACCAGCAAATATGTCGCTTGTTTGCCCGCGATAATGGACTTAAGGTTTTTGATATCAATACAGGAATTGGAACTCATGCTTTAATTGAACAAGGTTTGGTTTATTCTGGATCTACTGTAGTAACCACAGATTCTCATGCAAATATATTAGGTGCAGTTGGAGCTTTTGGACAGGGAATGGGCGACAAAGATATTGCAGCAGCCATGCACAAAGGAAAAGTATGGTTTAAAGTGCCAAAATCAGTTAAAATCAATTTAAATGGAAAAAGGCCTAAAGGGATTTATGCCAAAGATATCGTTTTGGGATTGCTGAATCATTTTGGAGCCAATTCCCTTTTGGGATATTCGGTTGAGTTGTATGGCAATGAAGTTGATAAATTAACTCTTGATGAGCGAATCACAATTGCATCTATGGCAACTGAAATGGGATGTGCGATTATTTTATTTACTCCTAACGAAGCAATTATGGAATACAGCGAGTTTCGTAGGGGAGAAAAGTTGCAATTGATAAAAGCCGATAAAGATGCCAAATATGAAAAGATATTTGATTTGAATCTTGAGAAATTTGTTCCGAGAGTGGCTCTTCCCGGAAAACCTCACAATACAGTTCCCGTTAACAAATCAAAAGGCATTCCTATCGATTCTGCTTTTATTGGAAGTTGCACCAACGGAAGAATGGAGGATTTTAGAATAGTTGCCAGAATTTTGAAAGGAAAGAAGATAGCTCCTGGTGTTGTGTTTAAGCTTGTTCCTGCAACCGACGAAATTTGGAACGAGTGCCTAAAAGAAGGATTGATAAACATTTTTAAAGAAGCCGGAGCTATGGTCTCCAATGCTGGTTGTGCAGGTTGTGCAGCTGGGCAGGTTGGTCAAAGTGGAGAAGGTGAAATTACAATTAGCACAGGAAATAGAAATTTTCCTGATAGACAGGGAAAAGGAAAAGTATATTTGGCATCACCTGCAGTTGTAGCAGCATCGGCAATTGCAGGTTGCATTGTTCCGCCTGATGAAATACCGGAAAAACCTTTCGAAAAAAATTACACCTCAAATAGAGTTATAGCCGATACTTTGGATGAAATCTTTACAGAGAAAGAGGAAAAGCCAAAAGTTGTTGAAGGAAGAGTTTGGTATATTCCTATGGACGATATAGATACAGATATGATTTATCACAATCAGCACTTAAGTATTACTGATATGAATGAAATGGGAAAATATACCTTTAATAAGCTAAGCGGATATGAAAATTTTGCCCGTGTAGCAAAACCCGGAGATATTGTTGTTGTACACAGGAATTTTGGAAGTGGAGGCTCAAGACATCAGGCTGTAGATTGTTTTAAAACATTAGGTATTCAGGCTATTGTGGCAGTATCCTACGATGCAATTTATGAAAGAAATGCAATTAATGCTGCCTTTCCAATTGTTACTTGCAAGCACATTTCAAGATTACATTTGGTGGATGGCAATGATATTCGGGTGAATTTCGAAACAGGAGAAATTCAGAACCTAACCAAAGAAATTTCAGTACTTGGAGAACGTTTTTCTGAGGTACAATTAGAAATCTACCAAAATGGTGGATTGTTTTAATCAAGTTCAGGTTATTAACCTGAACTTGATTAAAAATATCAGCCACAGAAAGTCAGATTTGTTCAAGATTTGCTTTAAAAATTAAGAAAAAATACCGGGGTATTTCGAAGGATTTTTAAAGTAAAGATTGGATGAAGGTGACTTTTCAAAAAAATGATTGCTTATTGGCATAAATTGCCTCAATTTCCCTTGAAATATCCTGATATTCCTTCGAAAACTTGAGAAAATTTCTACTCAAAATCAATTCAAACTGTGACCATATTTTTAATCGAGTTCAGGTTATTAGTAAAACGGATTCTTTTTGAAACCTAAGTAATTACTGCCTTTCGATCATTTTTTTTGAAAAAAAACCGTAAAAACATTTGCGTAGGAAAGCAATAAATACCTATATTTGCATCGCCTTTTAAGGATGGTCCAGTAGCTCAGTTGGATTAGAGCAACAGCCTTCTAAGCTGTGGGTCCCAGGTTCGAATCCTGGCTGGATCACAAAAACTTTCTTAAAGGTTTAAAAAATTAATGTTTCTATAAGGCCGGTCC
>JAOARS010000172.1 GCA_025210415.1 Marinifilum sp.
AAATATGGCTGTGGCAGGAATTTTTATCGGTACTCAGGAAAAAAATGAGTTACGAATTGAATTGGATTACGCCCTACCTCAATACAGAGATTTTAAGGTTGGTGATTACCTGTATAAAAGTTTAAAGCAGACATTAGGCAAACATCATATCAAGTCGGTTTATTGTTACTCTACCAAAATGTTGAAATACATGGAGAAAATGGGATTTGAAGCAGATCGTAAGAATAGTAAATCGGTTATGAGGAAGAATTTAGATTAATTCATTCTCTTTAAAATAAAAAACTCGCTTTCTGAAAGAAAAGTGAGTTTTTTATTTACCCCAATGTAAAAATTTAGAAACTGCTTAAATTTTGTTTTTGAGAATTATTTTAGATGAATTAGGTACTTAGGCAAAGGAAAAATGATGTGAAACGCTAGTTTGTGAATCTCTTATTAAAATATTTACGAATAAATTATAGCCTTAATTTTTTGCAGCAGACTGAGTGTTTAAGTCGCCAAAATAAACCAAAAGATAAAACTTAAACACTTTCTTAAATCAGAAATGGAATTATTCCATAACTATAAAGTCAAACTATTTTATAGATACTTCTACACGGAATTTTGGCTTTTTTTGTTGATCCGATAAATTTCTCAGGTCTGCAATTTTCACTTTAAAATTATCCTGAGAAACATGTAAACTATCTTTTAGGTAGATTGAAATCTTCTCATTTCTCTCATCTAATAAAGAATCAAGCAAAAAGTTAGCTTTCGGCTCTCCAAGTTTCTTCAAACACAGTTTTTCTATTGTTTGCGTCATGTCTGTACTGTCTTTTACAAGGTAATTCCTAAATTCAGAATTTTGACTTGCCCAATTTTTTAATGGCTGGTTTTGTAGGTTTGGTATCATTTCAGGCTTTGATTTAAAATAAGCATTGACACAATTTTCTAAAATCAAATATTCTCTTTCCTTTTCTATATCAGTTTCTTGTGTAAAAGTAAAAACCAATTCAGATTTCTTTTCTAAAATTCGAGAGATATGCTTTAGTGTTGATTTTTCTTTATTATCAATTTGAGAACTTGCATATTTTAATGGAATTGTTTCTATATTTTCAGGATTTGTACCAGCTATATTTCCCAGAATACCAAATGGTTTCGCAGCTGTCTTTACAAGAAAATTCATCAGAGTTTTCCAAATTATTTTGCCAAGCTTAAAATCCGGTTCTTTCGGATTTCCTGATACAGGCAAATTGAACTGAATATGATCATTTTGATCCTTTAATAAATACAAAGCCAATCTTACGGGAGCTTTAATCGTATTGGGATCGGTCGTTTTCTTACCAAAATCAAACTCAGAAATTTTTATACCATTCTGATTGTCCAAATGATCAGGTTTCATATCGATACTGCAATCGTAATTTAAAGTTCCTTGAGTAATGGGCCTGGCAATATAAAATTCTGTATATGGCGAAAAACTCATCAGCTCCAACCCTGAAACTTTGGTTTTTAATTTAAAATCATGAGCCTTATTCAAGTTAAAATGCAAATTTCCTTTTGCTTCTCCTCCATCATTTAAATTCATAGAATATGCCAATGGTATATTATCTGCCGTTGCCGAAACAGTACCAAGGTTTAATGAAACATCTTTAATGTCATAAACAAAATCCCTGTTTAAAGTTCTGTCTGTAAATTGTACCAAACCTCCTTTAAGAATAATACTGTCCACCGCATAAAATAAACTGCTCTCTTTAGCAATCGTATCGCCGACATTTTCTAATGAATCTACCGCCATTACGGGTTCGAATATTCTCTCAAAATTGGTATTTTCTTTAAACAAAGTGGCATAAATTTCAGGTTCAACTAATTCTACTTCTCCAATTTCGTAATGAGAAGTTCCGATATGTAAGGAATCCAGATTTACTTTGGCCGATTTGGCAGCAAGAAATTTGTTTCCTTCAATGTCATTCAATATAAAATCTTGTAAACTGGTATTCCCCTTCACAAACACATCCATAAAGTTGCTCATACTTCCATCAATATTCAAAGATGTATTTATGTGTCCCTGCATACCTGATATATGCATGTAATCTGTTATATATGCCATAAAAGGATTAATCTCAACCGAGCTTATTTTTAAATTTAGCTGATATCTTTTACTGGAATGATCAACATCTGCATTTATACTTACATTTCCTTCATTACCCACAGAAAAGTCAACACCCATTTCAGATTTTTGATTATTCCAGGCAATTAAAGGTAAATCAAGGTTAATATTCTTCAGGTCAAGTAAGTTATCTTTGTTCTTATCAAAATATGCGATGTAACCATTTTTTATTTCAATATTATAAATCGAGAACTTTGTAGTTTCATTTTTCACCTGTGTGCTATCAATTGTTTCATCTTTGCCTGATAGTAAATCGTCAAAGTTAAACCCGATGCTATCCTGAATAACGGAAACATTTAAACCATCAAGATATATTTGTGAAATCGAGTATTCTCCTAAAAGTAATTTCCAGGGAGAAATATTCACATACAACTCATTAAAGGAAACAAACTTGTCGGTTCCATTTTCTTCATATAAGTATAATTCATTGATACGTGCCGAAATTTTTGCATAATTAAAGTGCAATTCTGCAATTTCAAGCTTTCTGCCAATTAATTCCACAGAGTTTTTTACCACATAGGATTTAACTATTGACGACAAAAAGAACAGAAAGAAAAAAAGAATAACAAAGATTGAAAGTAGAACAATCTTTTTTCTGGATAAACGCTTCATAATTTTATTTTGCATTAACAAAACAAATCTAAAAATAATAATGATAAAATTTCTTTCTTTTTGTTAAGAAATGAAACAAAAAAGGAGGCTCTCGCCTCCTCAGAAAATTAACCCCAAACTATTTAATGATTGTAAACATGAATATCTCTTTGTGGGAAAGGAATTCCAATATCGTTCTTATCAAATTCCTTCTTAACTGTTTCTTGCATAAAGAAAAATACATCCCAATAATCAGCCGAATTCACCCAGGCTCTTACCGTAAAATTAACCGAACTATCAGCCAATTCGGAAACAGCAATAAAATGTGCCGGGTCTTTCAATACTTTTGGATGGTTCGATAATAATCCTTTCAGAATTCCTTTGGCTTTGTCGATATCGTCTGAATAACCTATTCCAAAGCTCATATCAACTCTTCGTATTGGCTGAGTTGAATAGTTAATCATCGATCCTGTTGACAAACCTCCATTGGGAATAATAATGGTTTTGTTATCAAGCGAGAGCAATATGGTATTGAATAGCTGAATTTCTTTTACAACTCCAAGATAACCCTGGGCCTCCAATAAATCTCCTACTTTAAATGGTTTAAAAATTAAAATCATAACCCCACCTGCAAAGTTTTGCAGTGTTCCTGATAAAGCCATACCAACTGCCAAACCTGCGGCACCTAAAATTGCAATAAAGGAAGTCATTTGTACACCAATCATGCCTATAACAGAAATAAACAACATGATTTTCAATAGAATGGACAGCATACTAATAATGAATGGTTTTAATGTGTCATCCATTTCTTTCTTATCCATCAATCTTTTTACACCTTTGGTTATCCCTTTAATAATCCATAAACCAATTATCAGGGTAACAATAGCCAATAACAATTTTGGTGCGTAAGCCATTGCCATAGACCAATACTGATCAGACTTACTAAAAATTACATCCATATCCATAATTAAATAGGTTTTATAAAAATTAAATAATCTCTTTTCGTATTCTCAAATAGAAAATTTTACAGCATAATAAAAATCCAGTTTGGATTTTGATAGACTAAATTTAAATAAAAATTAGCGTAAATTAAAACCTACAGATCATTAATTAATTGTGACTTATTCGAAAATAAATGCAATTACATTTTAGTTTTTCTTAAACAATATAAATAAACAAAGCATTTAACTGCATACAATATTTTCAGTTAAAGAGGTCAAAGTCAGTGAAATTGAAAGTTTTCTCGTGATTGAGTGATTGTGTAAACGAGGAGTCGGTTATCCCGATTCGGGACTGCATAAGCAGTGTGAAAATTTAAATCAGAAATGGCATAACACACTGTTTTGAAATATCCTGATATTCCCACTCCAAGCGGGATTATCAGTAAGCTAAAAAGTACAGTTTTACATTATTGATAATTTCACTTAAAGTGAAAATATCAAGCTTTACCTTCCCAAAAACAAACTGAAACAGGCTATTCTTGATTGATTGCAATACCGATTCGGGATGGCATAACCTGCGTGAAAATTTAAATCAGAAATGATACTAAAGGATGCTTGATTTAGACTTTTGAATCAAATTGAGGTTTGCATTCATAAAAAAAGAGGCTTACGCCTCTTTTCTTCTTCTATCAGAATATCTTTTCCCATCGCCTTTTCCTCTGCGATCTTTTGAGGAATCTTTCCTGTATCCTCTGTCTCCACGATCTCTTCGATCTCCTCTTGCTCTTTCACCACTTCTTGGCCGTCCTTTTCTTGGATTACTTTCGCTTGGCCGATCGCCCGATACTTCTATTCGAATTTTTCTTCCACCAATAACAGCTCCGGCAAAACCTTTGATAATTTCATCGGTAAATCCTTTGTCAACATCAAAGAATGAGAAAACACCTTTCAGGTCGACTCTACCAACATTTTTGCCACGAACACCACATTGTTTGTGAATCAGGTTTAACAAGCGTGGTACATCAATACCGTCCTTTTTACCAATATTGATAAACATGCGGTCTTCACCTTTGTTGCCCTCTCTTTTGTTTCTTCTTTGGGTGGTCGATTTCAAGTTCAGATCATCGGCATTCTTATAATACTCCCAAAAACGGTTGAATTCCAAAGAAACGAAACGTTTTATTAAATCTTCGCGACTTAATTCATGTAGTTCTTCGTTAATTCCATCGATAAAAGGTGCAATTTCTTCTTCTTCTACCTCAACTTCGTTTACACGATGCATAAAGTTCATCAATTGTCTTTCGCAAACATCTTTTCCTTGAGGAATTTTCACCTGCTCAAAATCCGTCTTCAATTTTCTTGAAAGATCTTTTACTTTGCGTTCCTCTCTTGGAGTAACCAAAGCTATTGAAACACCTTTTTTACCTGCACGAGCGGTACGTCCACTTCGGTGCGTATAGAATTCCAACTCATCTGGCAACATGTAATGAATTACGTGCGATAAATCGTCAACATCAATACCACGTGCTGCAACATCGGTTGCAACCAATAATTGCAATGAACGGTTTTTGAAGTTACGCATTACCCTGTCGCGCTGCACCTGGGTTAAGTCTCCGTGCAAAGCATCGGCATTGTAACCGTCTTTCATTAATAATTCGGCAACTTCCTGAGTTTCCTTACGGGTTCTACAGAAAATAATACCATATATGTCAGGATAAAAATCGACAACGCGTTTCAATACATTGTAGCGGTCGCGATTGTT
>JAOARS010000173.1 GCA_025210415.1 Marinifilum sp.
ACTAAATTATTGATAATCTCACTTAAAGTGAGAATATCAAACGGGGGTTTTAAATGCTAAATAATTAAGTGCGAATTGCTCTGCATTATTGCTTCTTCATTCCCTTAATAACTAATTTTGTTTTAGTTCTGCATGGATACTGAAAAGCTAGTTTTGCCAGTTTAGGGTTGTTTATTACTTCATAAAATTCATCAAGAAATCTGAGGGTTCTTTTTTTGTGACTTGTATCTAAATAAGAATTTGATTGATACAAGTCATAAATTTTACTTTTTAATTCATTGTAAAGTTTAAATGTCGAAGAAAATTCATTCATGTCTTTAATACAATAACCTCTGTATCTTCGTTCTCGAACCGATTTTAATTCAAGTGCTTCTGGAGGAGCTGCATAACCAGTATTAACAATACCAGACATATCAAAATCATATGGAACAGGGATGATACTTGCATTATTTAAACCGCTGATTAATTTAATATTATGGCCGTACTGAACTGACCAGTCTGTATTTCCAATTAAAAATTGAAAAACAGCCATTTTCAAAAACATTTCCCGATTGGTTTTAATAGGATTCAAATTAGGCCACTTTACCAATCGAGATTTGTTTCTGTGAGCCATACAATCTTGATGTTCCAGCAAAATGCCAAATTCAGGTTTGGTTTTTTTCCCTTTCTCGCTATCTTCAAAACAAATTTTAACCAATCTTACCCGAAAACTTTTTGGGGTAATTAATTGATAGATTTTATATGCCAGGTATTCCTGCAAAACATATTGCTCGTCGGTACAGGCTGTTACCAGTTTTAATTTATTTTGGCCTGAAAAAAAAGTATTTTCCAGATGAGATAAAGTATCAAAATTAAGAAGAAGAGGAGGTGTGGAGCAATTCTCTCTTAACTTTCGAAAATTTCCCCTGGTTTTTACTCGAATATTAAAGTGATGAATAATTGTATCTTTTTCCTGATAAGAAAGTTGAATGGGATGATAAATACTCTTGCTATTTCTATTTTTAAAAAGTTTACGAATATTACCTTTCAAACAAATTTCAAAAAGTTCATCATCTTCAAATAGTTTTTGCTTATCACAAAAAGCGTTAACTGTTGAATCAATTTTTTGACCAATGCCTGGCAATGCAAGAAATAATAAAAAAGTAATTGTGACTGTAAATTTCATGTCGATTGTTAATTTGGGGCATTAACGAATGGTATATTCATCGATTAATTCCAAAGTATCAGGATTTTTGACTCTAACATCAATACTTTTTCCATCAACATCAATTAATACGATAGCATTTTGCGTTGAAAAATTTCGGACATTTTCCGACCAGGGAGTTTTCTCTTGTGCATAGTAAGGAGCACCTGCAGCACCATTGTTAATTTGATAGAAAGTACGAGATAAATTCAGTTTATCAAATTCGTAATCAGCAGGATATCTTTCCATTTTGTTGGTAATGGTAAGCAGGTTGTAGTTGTGTTCATCGCCACTTAATATGGCAACGGTTTTTTTACTTTTGTTTACGATTAAATTCAACAACTCATCCCTGCGTTGAATAATTCCTTTTTCGTAAGGTTTGCCATTAACAAAAGCGCGGTATTTGTTTTTTCCATTGTACCACATGTCATCTTTTACATGTCCGCCATTAGGGAAGAACGGAGTATGAATGCTTATAAATACATGATCGATATCTTCATTTTCTTCAAGCTGTTTTAAGGTTTGTTGCAACCATTTTAGCTGATTATCCATAATAAATGCATGAAGATTGCCACTTGCTGTAGTTATTCCGCTTGGAGTGTAGAAATAATCGGAGTTTAAAGCAACAATGGCAACATTGTCGTATGTGTACCAATACACGTTTTCCTTGTATGATGGAAAATCAGTTTTGTTCGGATTGGGATCGTATTTTGAGTTGTCCTCACTGCCTGGGCCATTTTCAGGCAATACAAAATTATCCTGAAACAAGGATTCGCTCGAATCATCTTCGAATGGGAAATGGTTTATAGCACGATATCTTCCAGTAGCAGGATCGTTAAAAACATAGTTGTAGGCTTCGTGATTTCCAAAACCAGGAACAAAGGGAATGTAATGCCACCAAGGTTCAACAGCACGTTTCCAGTTGGCATATTGCAGATTCATACGTTCGCGGCTGGTATCGTAACCATTGATTAAATCGCCTGTAAATTGCATAAATTTAATTCCTTCGGCATTTGCCAGGGCAGCAATTTTTTTCATGATGTAAGCATTGGTTCCAAAAACATTGCGTTCGCCACCACCTTGTCCGGCACGGGAATCGCTTCCGTAAGCAAAGGTAAAGGGTTTTCTGCTTCCGGGTTGTGGAGCAGTTTCAAAGCTGAAATCAAATTCGAAATCAGCAATGGAAACGGTGTACTTGTAATTGCTTTCTGCTTGCAAGTCGTTAATTGTGATTTCGTGTTTTTTGCCGGCTTTTTTGTTTTTGTATGTTTTGCCATTGATTTGAATGCTGGCCTTAACCTTTTCCGAACAAGTAAAAGAAATAACTGCCCCTTTGTGTGTTAATTGGTTAATAAACGGGCCTTCAACAATTGTAGGCTCGGCTTTAAATAACCCGTTGGCATAGCTAAATGCCACTCTTCCATCGTAAATAATATTGCCTTTATTGTTCACAATTCGATAACCAATGATTCCTTTCCCGGTTTTTTCCCAGTTAATCATGTCGTATTTGCCCGATAAATATCTCTTAATAGGAATGTGGCAAATGCCAATTTTAATGGGCGAACTTTCTCGAAAATAAACAGGCTGAGGATGCTTACCATCATTATAATTAATAAATCCGTAGTAAAGCTTTCCATTCAATTCAGGAAACTTAAAATTGAAAGTTAATCCCTCTTTTGTACCTTGGGCGGCGGTATACAAATCTTCAAATTTGAACTGGTCTTTTACAGCCAGGGCATATATTTTCTTATTCTCCAATTGCAGGAAAATTCCTTTTTCATCGGAACCTATATTGCTGTAAACGGTGGGTATTTTCTGGGCAAGGGCAATAGTGAATGTTACTAGTAGCAGAGCAATTGTATTCAGAATCTTCATGTTGTATGCCTATTTAAAATGATTCTATTAAATATACAACATGATCAATTCAATGTGAAAATTATTTTTTGTGATATTAAAAAGGCGAACCCCAAACATTCTTGAGGTTCGAATTATACCGATTGCATAATGAAATGAGCCTTATTTTCGTTTCACTCGAAAGGCTCAACCATTATTACATCGGCATTATACCAAATAATCAATATAGCTCACTTCATTTTTAAAATGGTATTAGATGTTAAT
>JAOARS010000174.1 GCA_025210415.1 Marinifilum sp.
ATGTATGAGTTGTCGTAGTCAATATTGGAACTTCCGATAATCCACTCATGGTATTTTTGTTCCAATGGCTCCACCTTATCACTTTGCTGTGCTTTAGTATCTGTAATTATGAAGCAGCAAATTACAATTATAAATAGTCCTTTTATTTTGTTCGTATTTATCCTTTCCATTGCAAGTAATAAAGTGTAATTCTTTAGTATGGAATGCAGGCAGTTTTTTTCTTCAACCTGTAAAAATTATCAATCAAAACAAGTGAGCTTGTTATTATACTCACTTGTTTTGGCTCTTATTGTAGCATTAAAGATTATAGATTTTTAAAAGTTCGGGATACTCTTCATCCGTATCACCAACTTCTGCTCTTTTCTGATCTAATTTCTTTTTTAAATCTTGTTTAATTTGTTCGTAGGCAGGATCGTTAAAGACATTGTTCATTTCTAAAGGATCCTTTTCTAAATCGTATAATTCCCATGCCGGATTTGAGTTGGCATGACCAAAACTATTGGTATCTAAATTTAAGCCATAATAGAATATCAACTTGTATTTTTCGGTTCTGATTCCAAAGTGTGCAGGAATCATATCTCTATGCATCCAGTATCTGTAATAAATAGAGTTTTGCCAGTTTGTGGCATTTCCTTTTAATACAGGTAAAAAGCTGTGTCCTTGCATAGATTCCGGTTGTTTTGCACCTACCATATCTAAAATTGTTGGAGCAAAATCAACGTTGGCAATCAACTCTTTAATTTTTTTACCAGCTTGTAATTGACTTGGCCAACGGATTAGGAATGGCATTCGAATAGATTCTTCAAAAATCCATCTTTTGTCCAGGTATTGATGTTCTCCAAGAAACATTCCCTGATCGGATGTGTATATTACAATTGTATTTTCTGCTTGTCCTGTTTCGTCCAGATAGTTTAGAATACGTCCAACATTTTCATCAACAGAAGCAATTACTCTCAGGTAATCTTTCAGGTATTTCTGATAAGTGGCTTTAATCATCTCTTCATTACTCATGCCTGCTACATCTAGTTTACCAGTAGGCCATTCGTCGTAATCATGTACTGATGATATTCTTATTTGTCCACTCATTCGTTTTGCAAGGCGAACCAGACTGTTTTCTTTTACGATAGTTTCTTGTGCCCTGTGCGACTTATCTTCTAATAAACTTTTAGGTTCCGGAATGGTAACTCCGTCGTAAAGGTGTTCATATTTTGGATGATATTCCCATAAAGCATGTGGTGCTTTTTGATGAACCATTAACATAAAAGGCTTGTCTTGTTTCCGGGTTTTTAACCAATTTAAGGATAGGTCGGTAATAACATCAGTTACATATCCCTTGATTTTTTTCATTGCCCGGCTGGCATAAGGCGTTTTATCATCGAATCCTTTTGTTTTAAATTCAGGATCAAAATACAAACCTTGACTAGGAAGTACCTGCCATTGGTCGAAACCTTGTGGTTCAGAATGCAGATGCCATTTGCCGAATATTGCAGTTTCGTAACCTTGTTCTTTAAGCTGATGAGCCAAGTGTTTTTGCTTGGTATCTAAATGATCTTTTAGTGTTCTAACTTTGTTAACATTGCTGTATTGACCGGTTAAAAGAGAAGCTCGACTAGGAGTGCAGATTGAATTGGTCGAAAAACAATTTTCAAGCAACATTCCTTCATTGGCAATCCTGTCAAGATTTGGGGTTGACATTACACTGTTTAATCTGGAACCATAGGCTGATATGGCATTGGATGAGTGGTCATCAGACATGATGACTAATATGTTTGGTTTTTGTGCTTCTTGCTTTTGAGTGCAAGCTGTTGTACAACCAAGCATTAAAGCTAATGATATAAGTTTTGTATATTTCATTGTGGCAAGTTGGTTTGTGATATTTTCAGAATGGAATAAATAAGAATCAGGAAAGCCACGTTGTTCTGGTATAGAATTTCTGTAACTTTCCTGATAACACTACTACTACAATTATTTGTTAACCATACCTACCGGACGGCTATTTTCTTTTAAATCTATTTCGAACTCCTTAATGTATTCCAACAATTGTTTTACAATTTTAGGATGTTTCTTTACAAGATTATTTGATTCTGCAGGATCCTTTTCAATATTATAAAGAGATAATTCAATTTTACCTCCAAAATTATCTTGATTGCCAGGCATGCCATCTTTACCAACATTTGGACAAATTCTATAGGCATGAGGTACATGAAGTTTCCATTTGCCGGAACGAACTGCCTGTATCTCTTTTTTATTCACAAAAAAGAAAGCTTTATGAGGTGTTTTTGCTCCTTTTACACCACTCAAAATTGGCCAAATGTCTTTCCCATCTATTGGATTCATTCTTGGGAAACTGGCATTGACAAGTTTTAGTGCAGTAGGTAAAATATCCATTGCAGTAATCATTTCATCATTTATTTTACCAGATGGGATTGTTCCCGGCATGCTTGCTATAAAAGGAACTTTATGTCCTCCGCCAAAAACAGTGCCTTTGCCTTCTCGTAAACCTCCTGAGCTACCGGCATGATTACCATAGCTTAACCATGGTCCATTGTCCGAAGAAAACATGATGATCGTGTTTTTACTTAATCCGTTTTCTTCAACTGCTTTCATAATCTGGCCTACTGACCAATCCAATTCCATGATTACATCAGCATATAAGCCTTTACCTGATTTACCTTTGAATTTATCAGATACACCCAGAGGAACATGTGGCTGAGAATATGGTACATACAACAAAAACGGATCATCTTTTTTTCTGTGAATAAAATCTACGGCACGTTCTGTAAAAACAGTTGTCATTTGGTTTACATCCGGATTGTATTCAACAACTTTTTCGTTTTCATATACAGGTAAAGCCGGATACTTATGACTTGGCTTTGGATGGAATGGCCACATGTCCATAGAGTATGGGATGCCATAAAATTCGGTGAAGCCATGCTGATTTGGCATAAATTCAGGATAGTGCCCCAAGTGCCATTTGCCAAACATTCCTGTTGAATATCCATGCTGTTTCAAGTAATCAGCAATTGTAAATTCTTCCGAGCTTAGCCCTTTTTTATCTGTGTCATCAACTACGCTTTCCAAACCTACACGTTGCGGGTAGCAACCAGTCATTAACGATGCGCGCGATGGAGTACAGGAAGCAGCAGCCACATAAAAATTGGTAAACTGAGTTCCTTGTGCTGCCAATTGATCAAGATTTGGTGTTTTGATTTCAGAGCCATAACTACCCAAATCACCAAATCCTAAATCATCTGCAAACAGAATGATTACATTTGGTTTATTACTTTCTTCTTTTTCCTGAACAGGAACAGCCTGGGTCACCTGGCACATAGCCAATGCACCCATTAATAGTGATTTTCCTATGAGTGGTTTCATTTAAAAATCTAGTTAAATAGTTCTTTTTTATTAATTAATTTAAGGTAACGGCACAAACCTTCAACAAAGTAATAATCCGCATAACTAAGCGTGTTATTTACTTCGCTACCTCCTAAATAATTTCCGGTACAATGCATAATTGCAAAGTTTCCGTTTGTGCCAGGCTTAGCCAAATACTTGTCAGAAGCAAGGTTCTTCAGCATGGTTTCTCCGGCTTTGAAATACTTTTTGCCATTTTTACTATATGTACTTAATTCCATTAGGGCAGAAGCCATAATTGCTCCTGCTGAAGCATCGCGCATGGTAGGAATTTTTGGAGAAGAATAATCCCAATAAGGAACCATATCTTCGGGCATGTTTGGATGGTTTATCAGGAATTCAGCAATTTTCTCGGCATGTTGTAAATATTTTTCATTTTTGGTTTCCCGGTACATTAAGGTGAATCCGTAAAGTCCCCAGCTTTGTCCACGGCTCCAGGCAGCTTTGGATGGATCACAGAATCCATTGTTCCAATCCATTTTTCTGAAAGCTCCAGTTTCCGGATCATAATCTACAACATGTGGACACGAATAGTTCTCTCTATAATGATATTTCATGGTTTGATCAGCATGACGAGTTGCTATTTCGGCTAACTTTTTATCTCCGGATAATTTAGCAGCTTCATACATCAACTCAAGGTTCATCATGTTGTCAATAATCACAGGATACTTCCAATCCTTTTTCTTATTGGGGTTCCATGACATGATTGTTTGAGTTTTGTCATTAAATCTGGTTCCTAATGATCTTGCTGCTTGAATGATCACTTTTTTGTATTCGTCATTTTTGGTAAGTAGCCATCCATTTCCGTAGCTACAATATACTCTAAAACCAACGTCATGATCGTTTGTGTTATATTGCTCTTCTACAAGAAACTCTGTAACGGTTTCTGCATGTTCTTTCCAGTACTTATCATTTGTGTACTCATACAAATACCACATTGTTCCAGGGTAGAAGCCACTAGTCCAATCTCTTGAATGGCGTAATCCTTTTTCAATTGACCTTGGTGTTTTTTTTGTTTCCAAAACTGAAGGAAGCATGTTTTTAGTATGTTTTTCTACAGTTTCCAAAGCAGATTGAACCCATTTAGGATTTTGCTTTATTTCTTGACTGTTTGCTAAATTGCATGATGAAAGAAGGCATGCAGTGACTATAGCAAGTAGCGATTTTCTTATTGTCATAATCGTTTAGTTGAAATATTTAAATTTATTTATATTCTTTAATTGTTCCATATCTTTTTAAAGCTTCCAGATAATAATAATCTGCATAATTTAATGTTGTATCTATTTCAGAATTATTAGGGAGGTTTCCTGTGCAATGCTTTAATAGAAAATAGGCATTGCTTCCTGCTTTAGCCAAATATTTGTCGGTTGACAGGTTTTTTAAAATGTCTTCTGCATAATTAAAGTATACTTCTCCAGCCTTTGTTAAGGTACTTAGCTCTAATAAAGCACTTGCAATTACTGCAGCTGCCGAAGCATCTCTTGGAGCATGAGGAATGTTTGGAGCATCAAAATCCCAGTAAGGAATTTTATCTTTTGGCATCCTTGGATGTTTCATGATAAAGTCAGCAATTTTTAATGCCTGATTTAGGTAATTTTGATCCAATGTTTCCTTGTACATCGAGGTATAGCCATACAAACCCCAAGCCTGACCACGAGCCCAAGCTGAATTATCAGAATAACCTTGGTGAGTTTGAAAATCAATGGCTTTTCCTGTGATTGTATCGTAGTTCACCACATGGTATGAGCTGTTATCTTTTCTGAAATGGTTTTCAAGTGTTTTGTTTGCATGTGAAATTGCAATTTTGTGGTATTTGCTATTTTTAGTAGATGCTGAAGTCCAAAGCAAAAATTTCAGATTCATCATATTATCAACGATTACAGGAAACTGCCAAGGGCCAAAATCCCAGGAGCGAATACAACCTACATTTTTGTTGAATCTGGATATTAATGAATTTGCTCCTGTGTGTAGCACATTTTTGTACTTTTTCTTTTTTGTTAGCCGATACGCATTGCCATAAGAGCAAAAAAGCATAAAGCCCAAATCATGTGTATGGGTAAAATATTGTACCGTATCAAGTGCTTCTGTAAACTTTGCAGCTTGTTTTTTAAAATATTTATCTCCACTTAATTCATACATAAGCCAAAGGCTACCTGGGAAAAAACCACATGTCCAATCTCTTGGGTGCGCATACCGAATCAATCCATTAGGACTAATGGATCTTGGGTTTTGTCCTGGTGTATAATGTTTTGCTGCTAATTTAAGTTGAGCTTCTGAAACTTTTATGGCAGTTGAATACCAGTCGTTCTTGTTAGCAAGAGCATTGATACAGGAGAGCTGTATTAAAACTACTACCAGTAAAAACTTTGTAAAGATGTGTTTGTTTGATGTCATCAGATAAAATCCGCTTAAAAGTTACTATGTCAAAATTACCAAAATGCAATTTTGTAGACTTTAGCGATTAAGCAAGCTTTTTGAGCTTTTGAGGAGTGTGTTTAAAGATTGTTGAAATTGATTGCAGTATTGTTGAAGATACATTGGGTTTTAATTGAAGCAGATTAGGTTGCTGCAAAATGAACAGAAGCAGGAAAGTTTGTGACCTTGCTAACGAACTAGGATGAGGTTTTTCTTTTAGGTTAATTGCATTGTATTATAATCAACAAAATGAATGATGTTTCTAAAAGAATCAGGAATGAACACTTTATATATTCCGAAGAAAGTGTTTCAGTGAAAGCTTGCAATATCCTGGCGTGGTTTTCAACAAAAATAAAATAAAATTACTCAAAAGTTAAAAGTGTGTATTAAATCCTAAAGTATGAAATCGTTTGAGGGTGTTAATTTTGAAAAATCAAAGAAAATAGAAAGAAGATGAATCGAAGAAGTTTTATAAAGCAGACTGTTGCTGCGGGAAGCTTGGCAATGATGCCAGGTGTAACTTGGGCTGTAAATCCTACCTTAAAAGAGAATCGTCCAAATTTGTTGTTTGTAATGACTGATCAACAAACCGCTTCTGCAATGAGTAATCGTGGTAATAAATGGCTGAAGACACCCAATATGGACCGATTGGCAAAATTTGGAACATCTTTTACGAAAGCTTATTGTACTCAACCATTGTGCGGTCCAAGCCGATCTTCTATGCTGACTGGAATGTATCCGCACCAGGTTAAGGCTACATTAAATTTGCACGAAACTGAAGGTTATTGGGGTTCAGATGTAAAAGTAATGGGATCATACATGAAAGATGCCGGATATGATACGGGTTACGTAGGAAAGTGGCATTTGCCTGTTCCAACATCAGCAATGGAACAACATGGTTTTGACTTTATAACCAATACGAAACGACGGGATTGGCAAGATGCTTCGATTCCTGCGGATTGTGGTGATTTTTTGAAGAAAAAGAGAGAAAAACCCTTTTTTTTGGTAGCATCCTTTGTAAACCCTCATGACATTTGTGAGTGGGCAAGAGGGCAAAAACTAAGGATGGATGAAATACCCGAACCGCCAGAAATTGTAAATTGTCCCCCATTACCATCAAATCTCGAAATTCCTAAAGACGAACCATCAATTTTAAGAGAACTGCTAAAAAAATCACCCAAACAATACCCAACAGTGGGATGGGCTGATGAAAAATGGAGAGAATATCAGTGGGCATACTATCGCCTTATTGAAAAGGTTGACTTATACATTGGACAAATACTTGAATCTTTGGAAAGGAATGGATATTTAGACAATACAGTAATTGTGTTCACATCCGATCATGGGGATGGCTGTGGGTCGCATAGGTTAAATCAAAAACAAGTATTATACGAAGAAGCAACCAATGTACCATTTATTGTTAGTCATCTTACCCAGGGAAAACAAGTTTTGAATGAAAAAACGCTTGTTAATACGGGTTTAGATTTGATACCTACTTTTCTGGATTATGCAGGTGCAAAAAAAGCTGAAAACTTAGTAGGGGAGAGTGTGAGAGAATTAGCACAAAATGGACGCGAATATTTGTTTATGGAAACAGAGTTTGCCCAGGGAACAAAAAGTTTTGGTGTAATGGGGAGAGCTGTTCGTGATGCTCGTTACAAGTATATTGTTTATAGCGAAGGTGAAAACAGAGAGCAGTTGTTTGATTTGAAAGAAGATTCAGGCGAAATGCACAACCTTTCGGAGCGTAAGGAATACAGAAAGATTAAGGAGAGAATGAGGCAGCAGTTACAGCAATGGCAGGTTGATACTGGTGATAGTGTTACGCTTCTAAAATAATGTAAACGAAAGTATAGGTACTGTGCCGATTTTTAGTGATAAGAGCTTTGTACTTGTGAAATTACTGTTAAGGATAAACGCATGAAACGAACATGAATTTTAGCATTCTAAAATACACACAAGAGAATGATTAAAATTCATCGAGAGTTCCATGTGACTATTGAAAATAAATTATAAACACATGAAAAATATTTATTTTATTCTGTTATTTGTAAGTGTTGCGTTAAATAGCCTGGCGCAAGTAACTGAAAAAAAACTTCAACAAGAATTTAAAAAACAAACTGTAAGTCCCAAAGAGTTAAAAACAAATTGGGATTTTTATGGAATTGGGAAAGCTGTTACCGAGGTACACAACCAGTTTGTAATTAGCGAAGACGAAAACTCCTTGGGTGCAATGGTTGTAAGCCCTGATAAGTATGGCGAGAACGTAGTAGTTCGTTATAAAGTTATGGCTTTAACACCAGCTTCGGTTTTGGTTGTAATACTCTCTGCCAGTAGTCCTGGAGAGAGTGAACTGAATTTACCTGAGGCTTATAACGGAGCAATGCCCTATTGGAGAGATGAGATAGACTGTTACTTTTTTGCTTTCAGAAATGCGGCCCATAACCGGACCCCTTTTGTTCGTCGTTTCCCTAAAATAGACAAGTCAACATTAGCTTCCGCAGAGAAAAATGTAATGCAATCGGGTATTTACCATGAAGTTGAGGCTGGCAGAATGGGTAAAAAATTATGGTTGAAAATTGATGGAGAGTTGATGTTTGAAACTGAAGATCCAAATCCTTGCAAAGATGGAAAAATTGCCATTCGTACCAGAGGAACAGCACATTTGCCTGCAGCTTTTCTTATGAAGGATCTGGAGATTTATTCAAAACGATAGTCATAAAACCTAAAACTATGAAGACCAGAACAATTGTAGCCTTGCTTCTTGTTTGTTTAGTTTCGAATAATTCTTTTGCAAAAAAACATGAGCTAAAGCGGAGAGGGACTAACGATTACCAAAATGTTATTTCGTTTGAAAGAAAGAAGGATATTTCTTTCTGGGATACAAAAGATAGCAAGCTACAATTAAGCGGCAAACATTACAAACACGGCAAGCAATCGTTAAAATGGAGTTTTGCCTCAAATCAAAAACTGATTTCTAATCATGCTGATATTGTAAAGGCATCATCCGCTAAAAACGGAGGGATGAAAGCCTGGATTTACAATGAGAAACCCATTGACGGTTATTTGAAAATTAAAGTTGGAAACGAAAAGTTGCTGGAGGCTGGGGAAGCACCTTATGAGTTCGGGTTTCGCTTAAATTACTCGGGATGGCGTGCATTTTGGGTGCATTTTAAAGAAGATGCTAAAAATGAAAATGTTTCAATAGCCACTAACGAGCAGATCGATTTGCTTGAGATTACTGCTCCCGCATCGGCAGGTGAACTGTATTGGGACAATGTAGAGTTTACTGATTTTGTGAGTTGGAAACGTAGCGATGACCATTTCAAAATGATAAACAATGAGATTGACCATTTTGGATTGCGTCATCCTTGGGAATATTCCAATTTCTGGAGCAAACAAGCTGTAACTCCAGCCAATGGTTTTGAATGGAATAAAACGGTAGAAAAGGAGATTGAAAAAATTGAAGAAAGATATAAGAATTGGATTTTAGGAGATAATCCTGACTTTGCTTACAAACCATTAAAAATAAGAAAAGGAAAGCTCAACGATTTAATTGTAAGAGCCAAAGATATATTTAAAGGATTAAATATAAAACGGCAGAAAGATGGTACGCTTACCGGCGAAGCCTTATATACCATTCGTGAAGGACACTGGCCTTATTATGCCGATTTGTCGATGGCAGTTTTGCTACAACTGGCGCTCGATTATAAACTAAATGGAAACGAGCAGAGCCTTGAAGATTGTTTGCTTGCCCTCGATTTTATGAACGACCAGGGTTGGGCTTATGGAAGTTCGATGGGAACAATCGATCACGAACTATTGCGCCACGCCGGGTACTTTCATGCCATTTACCTCTTAAAAGATGAATTAAAGAAAACCGGAAGGTTAGAACGGGAGATTGAAACCGCAAAATGGTTCCTGAATTGGGGAGAACTTTATAACATGCCCCATTATGTTGGTTGTACAGCAGACTTTATGCGCTCGGTTTTTATGTACCGTTTGCTAATTGTATTGTCGCAGGACAAGGGTGCAGAAAAATTGCGTGATATGACACTTTACAGCAAGTGGATAAACAATTCGATGCGGATTGCCCCTGGTTTTGCCGATACCTTTAAACCTGATTTTACGGGTTATCATCACCGTGGTGTTTATATGAATGCTTATTCTCCGGGAGCATTTCATTTGGCGGCTGTGGTTAGCTATTTGCTGCATGGAACTTCGTTTGAGGTAAAAGCCGACCGTATCGAAAACCTTCGTCAGGCATTAATCACAGCACGTATTATGAATTGTAAATATTCAATTCCACTAGGTGTTTGTGCACGTTTTCCAAAAAATACTTCGAACTTCTCTGACATCCTGCCAGCGATGGCTTACTTGTTAAAAATCAACCCAAACGATAAGCAATTGCTTTCATATTACAAGAATTGGTGGGAACCTGAAAGCAAGTTATTTAAAAGAAACTTGTTCAATAAAGCGGATTCTCGTTTGGCATATTATCACACTTTGGGAGCTATTCAGATAATGAATGAAGTTGAAAGGCTAAATGGAGAAACGGCAAAAAGACTGGAGGGGAATTGGTTTAAACCTTATGCAGGATTGAGTATTCACCGGCGGGATAACTGGATGGTGAGTGCCAAAGGTTGGAGCAGTTATATCTGGGATTTTGAATCGGGAACAGGAGAAAATGTTTTTGGACGTTACGAAGGCTGGGGAGCAATACAGTTTTTTACTGCAGGCACACCAATAGATGACAGACAGAGTGGTTATATGCCCGACAAAGGCTGGGACTGGAGTCGAATTCCCGGAACAACAGTTATAAAACTGCCTTTAGGGGAAATGAAACATTCAAAAAGAAATTCCAACAGCAAACTTTATAGTGAAGGGAAACACCGCAATTTTACCGATCAGGTTTTTCTTGGCGGTGTTTCAAATCGAAGAGGCAATGGGGTGTTTGCCAATAAAATTCACGACACGGCTTTTAACCCCAGTTTTTGGGCAAGGAAAAGTTATTTTTTCTTCGATAATCTTGTGGTTTGTTTGGGTGACGGCATAAAAAACAACGATAAAGAACACGAAACAGAAACTACAGTTTTTCAGATTTTTGATCACAATATTGGTTTGAAAGCGAATAATAAAAGTGTTGAGCGTGGCGAATTTGAAACCACAGAACGAATGATTTTTGAAGCCCCTGATAATAATACCTATGTGATTCCCGAAGGTCAGCAATTGGCATACCATTACAAAACTCAGGAAAGCATAAGCGAATCAGGAAAAACAAATACTGAAGGAGATTATTATACCGCCTGTTTAAAGCATGGCAAAGCACCTAAAGGGGAAGCCTACGAATACGCCGTAATTGTGGATGCTAAAAATACAGAATTAAGCCCTGATGCTCTAAATTACAAGGTGGTTCGGAAAGATAAAAGGGCACACATTGTAAAGCATAAGAAAGAAACAGCTTACGTAATCTGGGATGAAGAATTAGAACTAAACAAAGGCATTCTTTCATCATTAAGTACTCCGGGCATTGCAATGTTTAGCAAGACAAAAAAAGGAATTGAATTTGCTTTCTCCGATCCTGATTTAAGGCGTCCTAAAACCATGAATATTTCAGGTATGCCTCATGAAACTGTAATTGCAGAATCATATCCGCAAGTTGTTCGAATTTGTTTAAACGGCAAGTTCAAATTAAATAATTCGGAGCATATAAAACTGCTTGGTTACTTTAACGGAAAAACCATTTTGGAAGTAAATTGCATCAATGGCAACACCTATTTTGCAAGCCTGAATAGAATGGACAAACAATAAAAGTTTAAAGAATAAAATTATGGGAAAAACGCTAGCAATTATTATTGCATTAACATTTGTCTGTATGAACATGGTTTATGCACAAGGGAAAGATTACCATTGTCTTTTTACTAATAATGCCCTTATAATTGATGGAAAAGCCAACGAAAAAATATGGGAGAAAGCTGTTTCAGTAGATTTTGTTGCACATGAAAATGAACCATTAAAGGCAAAATCGTGGTTCAAAGCCAGTTGGGACAATGACTACCTGTACTTCTTTTTCTGGCTTCAAGATAAAGATATAATTGGTAAGATGACACAGCGTGATGATCATCTTTGGCACGAAGAAGTAATGGAAATCTTTCTGGATGTTGATTGCAATCCCAAAACTTACTACGAATTTGAGTGGAATCCCTTAAATACTCTGCTCGATTTATATGTGCTAAACCCCAATTGTACCCGTGATGTAATTCGTCAGTGGTGGTCGTGGGACTGCGAGGGGATAAAATCTGCCGTGCAGGTAAAAGGAACTTTGAATAACGCTGAGGACATTGACGAAGGATGGTCGCTTGAAGTGGCAATTCCTTTAACAGAACTGCAGTCGGCCAAAAATATACCACCCAAAGCCAATGATATCTGGCGTTTTGATGTTACCCGTCGCGAGGGAACAGAAAAGCAGGGAACACTACAGAAATCATCATGGCTGCCACCATCAACCCACTTTCCTTTGTCTTATGGAAATTTAATTTTTAAGAAATAAACCACTAGAAACTATTATTGTAATGAAACACCTTAATCTTATAATCACCTTCTGTTTGTTCGCAACAATTACCTTTGCCCAAACCATAGATCATAGTCTTATTAAGAAATATAAATATTCCCATGATTTGGACTTGCCCGAATGGGGACCATATTCAAAAAAATACAACGGAATTTCACATACTACCAGCAAAGAGCATGGCTATCGTTTCGATTTAAGTTTTGCAGTTGGCTTTTTTCATCGCTCAAAAATGGTTATCCCTGATGTTATCGAAGAACGTGACTACTTTATTTGGGATGTGTCGCCCGATTTAAAATACCTGGGCTACAATTACCAACTGGAGTGGAAAGACAAGGTAAAGTGTGATGTGGTTTTTTCCGAGATTGACGAAAAAAGTCGCTTTATTACCACACGATTTACCAATAACACGGGGAGTGTGCAAGATGTAGTTTATAACCTGTTGGCTTCTATGAATTACCCTAACTGGGGGAAAATGGGCAAGAAAAAAATCATACTGCCTGCACATGTACAGTTGCCCCAGGGAGCACAATGGACAGACGGTATGGATTATACCTCGATGGATTATGCCACGCCACGTTATGACGATAACCTGGTATTTGATGCCTTTGCCAAAGGAGAGGAATATGGAAGTGGAATGGTGAATTCAAGAGGGCTTGGCCGTAATTTTGGTCAGGAAAAAGGAGATCGTGTACGCTACCAGTTAAACGCAAAGCCCCAAAAAGGACAGCAGTTAATTTTACGCTATAAAACCAATGGAAATAAGCCTGTAGTTTTTCAGGCAGAAGGCATATTAAACCAGCAGATTGAATTGAAGGCATCGGAAGATTTCACTACCACCCGTATTGATTTGGACGAAAGCAAGCTTTCCCATCTTCAATTAACAGCAGCACAAAATCAACAGGGGCTTGTATTCGATGGTTTTACAATAGTTAATAAAGATGAACGTGTTGCTTTTAAAAATGAAACGTTGCAGGTAATTCCGCAAATAATGGAAGGTCCTGTGGCTAAATCTCGCATATTAAAGTACAAAAACACCGATTTGTATTACGGTATTTTATGGGAAGGACCGGAATATTACCAGGTAGAGATTCATTCCGACAACCTGAAAGAATTACCCAAATACAACAACCGTAATATCGATGTACCAGTACAAAAAGAAAATGATAGAGGTCATTTTACTGATATTCTGGTTTATGGTATTCAGTTGCAACCATTTTCAGAAACTGAACTACAGGGAATGGTTGCCGTTGGAACCAAAGAAGAGGTAGAAACGGCATTGAAAAAATTTGCAGGGCAGAAAAACAACTATGCTCAAAAGCGTAATGGTTTTTATAACAAGCTGAAAAGCGATGTTGGCAACGATCCCTATAGTTTTGCAATGCAGCGCATGCACTCGGTTATGGCCAACAACCTGGTGTTCCCTATTATATGCGAAAATGAGTATATAAAGCATTACACACCAGGGCGCAGATGGAACTCCCTATACACCTGGGATGTGGGCATGATTGGTATTGGCATGATGGAAATGGACCTGAATCGTTCAGTTAACATCTTAAATCAGTACACCACCTCCGAGAAAAGTGATAATGCCTTTATTCATCACGGAACACCTGCTCCAACCCATATTTACCAGTTTCTGGAACTTTGGAACAAAACAAACGACAAAACGTTTTTGCGTCATTACTATCCTCGAATTAAAAAGTATTACCAGTTTTTATCGGGGAAATACGGTAGTTCCAATACTCGTTTTAAATCGGGGTTGACCAAAACCTGGGACTATTTTTACAATTCGGCTGGATGGGACGATTATCCACCACAGCGTTGGGCCGAGCATCACGACAAGGAAAACTTACTCTCTCCGGCAGTTAGCCCATCGC
>JAOARS010000175.1 GCA_025210415.1 Marinifilum sp.
AAAATTTAGCATGCAAAAGTAGTAATTAATACCGATAACTTATGCGATATACTTGCTTTAAAACTTTAATTTCTGGTTAAAATTTGAATCTTTTTCTTATCTTCACGCTTCCAAATTTCGAAACACATTTAAATGAAGCAAATTGGATTACTCTCCGATACACATGGGCATCTCGATTCTGTTGCTTTAAAACATTTGAGCGATTGTGATGAAATTTGGCATGCTGGTGATATTGGAAATATTGAAACTGCGAATAATCTTGCTCAAATCGCACCTCTCGTTGCTGTTCATGGCAATATTGATGGTCAGGAAGTTCGTTCGATATACTCCAAACACCAACGATTTTATTGTGAGGAGATAGATGTTTGGATGACACATATTGGTGGATATCCTAAAAGATATGATGGCAATGTAAAACCTGAAATATTTACCAATCCACCCAAATTGTTTATTACAGGGCATTCACACATTTTAAAAGTTGTGTTCGACAAAGAACTAAATTTGCTTCATATTAATCCAGGTGCTGCCGGATTGCAAGGATTTCATAAAGTGCAAACACTTGTGAAATTTGTTATTGATGGCAAAGATATTAAAGACCTTCAGGTGGTCGAATTTGGATCAAAAGGAAGATCTGTTTAATTGATTAAAAGAAGTTTTTGAATAACCTAAGATTACAATCAATTTCAAGGCAAAAATTAACGAAGAAGTGCAGTTTACTATCGTAAATGAGCATTTTGAGGCAATTTTTAATGAAGAAATTGGCAGTAAGAGAGGTTTTGCAAAAGATGTCTAAAATCAAAACCTGAAATCAGACTTAATTAAGGGGGAGTTTTTCGAGGTATGCTAAAATTGTGCCAGATATGAATTTTCTTAAACAAGAAATTCGTTTGTACCTTTTTAAAATACCAAGTTTTTGTTATATTTAGATATCTAAATTTGATCCTATTTAACGGGTGTTTATAGCTTGTGAGTAGTGTTAAGACATTGAAATTTAGAATTATCAGTTCTTGTAAAAGTGTTTTGAAAATAAGCATAAAAAGATCGTGAAGTCTGAAAAGAATATTCTGGTTTTTTCTATTCATGAGGAAAAGATACTGATCAACCAAAATTTGAAATAAAAATTAATCAAAAATTCATTAGACATGCTGTTTGATTTTGACTTAATAAAATCTGTTTATGAGAAAATGCCCGATAGGGTTACTAAAGCGAGAAAAACTCTCGGTAAGCCTTTAACTTTAAGTGAGAAAATTCTTTATTCTCACTTATCCGTAGAAGAAAAAGGCGATCAATTTAAAAGAGGAGAGGATTATGTGAATTTTGCTCCCGATAGAGTTGCCATGCAGGATGCTACTGCACAAATGGCTCTGCTTCAGTTTATGAATGCTGGTAAGGCTAAAGTGGCTGTTCCTTCTACAGTTCATTGCGATCACTTGATTCAGGCATCAATTGGTGCTGAAAAAGATTTGGCAGAGGCCAAAGATCAAAACAATGAAGTATACAACTTTCTTGAATCGGTTTCAAATAAATACGGAATTGGATTTTGGAAACCAGGAGCTGGTATTATTCACCAGGTAGTTTTGGAGAATTATGCTTTTCCCGGTGGTATGATGATTGGGACTGACTCGCACACTGTGAATGCTGGTGGGCTGGGAATGGTAGCCATTGGTGTTGGTGGAGCTGATGCAGTAGATGTTATGGCCGGAATGCCTTGGGAACTTAAAATGCCAAAATTAATTGGTGTTAAATTAACAGGTAAACTAAGTGGTTGGGTTTCTCCTAAAGATGTTATTTTAAAAGTAGCAGGTATTTTAACTGTAAAAGGTGGTACAGGTGCAATTGTAGAATATTTTGGTGAAGGAGCTGATGCTTTATCTTGTACCGGAAAAGGTACCATTTGTAATATGGGAGCTGAAATTGGAGCAACAACTTCAATTTTTGGTTACGATCAAAATATGAGTAATTATCTACGTCATACTGGTCGTGAGCAAGTTGCCAATCTTGCTGATGAGGTAATTGAACATTTACGTTCCGATGAAGAAGTATATCAAAATCCTGAGCAATACTACGATCAATTGATCGAAATTAACCTTTCAGAATTACAGCCATATATTAACGGTCCTTTTACTCCTGACCTGGCTCATGATTTGGCTTCCTTTGCTACAGCAGTTAAAGAAAACGATTATCCGCAAACTTTAGAGGTTGGTTTGATTGGCTCTTGTACAAATTCTTCTTACGAAGATTTATCGAGAGCAGCATCTCTTGCCAAGCAGGCTAAGGAAAAAAATCTAAAAGTAAAAGCAGAATTTGTAGTAACACCAGGATCGGAACTGGTACGCTATACAACCGAGCGAGATGGTATATTAAAAGAGTTTGAAGACATTGGTGGTGTAATTATGGCCAATGCTTGTGGTCCTTGTATTGGGCAGTGGAAGCGCCATACGGATGATCCTACGAGAAAAAACTCCATTATTACATCATTTAACAGAAATTTTGCCAAGCGTAATGATGGCAATCCAAATACTCATGGTTTTGTGGCATCGCCCGAATTGGTAACAGCTATGGCAATAGCTGGAGATCTTTGCTTTAATCCAATGACAGATACACTTGTTAATGAAGATGGAGTAGAGGTGAAGTTGGATGAACCAACAGGATTTGAATTTCCACCTAATGGTTTTGACATGAAAGATTCAGGATACCTGGCACCTCAGGCTAATGGATCTGAAGTTGTTGTTGATGTAAAATCAACTTCTGAACGCCTTCAGTTGTTGGCTCCTTTTAATGCATGGGATGGTAAGGATTATAAAGAATTAAATCTATTGATTAAAGCCAAAGGAAAATGTACTACCGACCATATCTCAATGGCTGGCCCTTGGTTAAGATTTCGTGGTCATTTGGATAATATTTCAAATAACATGCTGATTGGTGCTGTTAATTATTTTAACGATGAAACCAATTCAATCTATAATCCTGTAAACCAAGGATATGATGAAGTTCCTGCAACAGCCAGGGCATTGAAAGCTGAAGGTATCGGATCTATTGTTGTTGGAGATGAAAACTATGGGGAAGGATCATCAAGAGAACATGCAGCTATGGAACCACGTCATTTGGGAGTAAAAGCTGTTATTGTACGTTCGTTTGCACGTATCCACGAAACCAATCTGAAAAAACAAGGTGTATTGGCACTTACTTTTGCCAATAAAGCAGATTACGATAAAATTCAGGAGAAAGACCGATTGGATATTATCGGGTTAACTGAATTCACTCCTGGAAAACCGTTGAGTCTGATTGTTACTCATGAAGATGGAAGCACTGATACCATTGTGGCAAACCATTCTTATAACGATGTGCAAATTGAATGGTTTAAAGCAGGAAGTGCATTAAATTTAATCAGAAAACAAAACAACTAAAAACAATAAACATTGCATAACATTGGAACCAATCACCCCGCTTGGTTCCAACTCTAAAGTTTAGACTATATGAAGAAAACATTAAAACAAACCTTGTCTGAAAAGATTGAAGAACACAGACCAAGAACACAGCGTCTGCTAAAAGAATATGGAGATGTGGTTGTAGATAACGTAACCGTATCTCAGGTGATTGGAGGAATGAGGGGGTTAAAATCATTGGTTACTGATATTTCTTATTTGGATCCTGAGGAAGGAATCAGATACAGAGGATATACTTTAGGAGAAGTAATTGAAAACTTACCAAAACCCAAAGGCGGAACAATGCCTTATGTTGAAGGTTTATTTTACTTGCTTTTAACCGGAGATTTTCCAAATCAGGAAGAAGTAATGCAGGTGGTTGATGAGTTTAGCAAGAGACGAATTGTACCAAGATATGTTTACGAAGTGATTGATTCTTTCCCAAGTTGCAGTCATCCAATGGCGATTTTTTCAACAGCAATTCTAACTTTAAACCGCGAATCGGTATTTAATAGACAATACCATGCAGGATTAAATAAAAAAGATTATTGGGAAGCAACCTATGAAGATGCATTAAACTTGTTGGCTAAATTGCCTGAAATTGCTTCATACATCTACAATAAATTGTATCGTCAAGGACCTAGAATTCAATCTGACCCTAATCAGGATATGGGGGGTAATTTTGCTTATATGATGGGAATTGACAAACCTTACGATGATGTTTCCAGATTGCATTTCATCATTCATAGTGATCACGAAAGTGGTAATGTGAGTGCTCACACCGGTCATTTGGTAGCAAGTTCACTGTCCGATATTTATTTGTCTATTTCGGCAATGATTAATGGTTTAGCCGGGCCACTTCACGGATTGGCAAACCAGGAAGTACTAAGATGGTTGCAGGATGTAATGGACAAAATGGGCAACAAACTTCCAACTGAGGATGAGATGAAACAATTCGTTTGGGATACTCTAAATTCTGGTCAGGTAATTCCAGGTTTCGGTCATGCCGTATTGCGTAAAACAGATCCACGTTACATGTTACAGCGTGAATTTAGTTTGAAAAACCTACCGGATGATCCAATTTTCAAATATGCCGATTTGTTGTACAATGTTGTTCCTCCAATTTTGAAAGAACATGGTAAGGCTAAGAATCCCTGGCCAAATGTTGATGCACAATCGGGTGTTATTCAATGGCATTATGGTGTAACTGAATATGACTTTTATACTGTACTGTTTGGAATTGGACGTGCCATTGGTATTTGTGCCAATATTATTTGGGACAGAGCTTTAGGTTATCCTTTAGAAAGACCAAAATCGATTACTACCGATATGCTTGAAAAAATTGCAGGCATAAAAAAAGAGGTTGTTGAAGCGGAAGAAAATTAAACGATTATAATTGATGGAAAAAGCTGATTTCGGGAATTCGATTTCAGCTTTTTTTTGTGGGGTAATGGAACGCGGATGACACGGATTTGTAAGGATTTACAGAATTTTAATTTTAACAATTTGAGCAGATCCGGCCCTTCAGTGGTTTCAATCCCTGAGGGTGCTTTAATAGTCAAGCAGTCCAAAGTTTGCAGTTTGAGACTCCGACTAGAGTTTGGATTCTCAATACTTTTTTAAACAGAAGCAACCAATTTCAGACAATTAAAATATGTATAAAGAAGAAACTGTAAAAAAGTCTGGTGACAACCTTTTTACAGTTTCGAAGCAAAAACTAACAATATGGAAAAAATTCCAATAAATACTTTTTAATAATAGCTGTGAAAAATACTTCAAATTCTACCAAACTCTAACCTCTAACCTAAACAATGTAGAATCTGAAGTACATTCGCAGTTGAAAATTAAACTACACTTGTTGCGTACTCACAATAATAATATGCTTGTTATTGTGATTTCTTTTTCACACTGCAAATATGGACTCTTTTGAGTTACGATAATAGATTGGATTTACCCAAACTACAGAGTTTATATACTCAAACTGCAATGGGTATTTTACGCCAAATACGATATGAAATGGAATAACTTCGAGATTGTATTGGAGTAGGAAGAAAAAAACCAATCTGTTGTAGATTGGCTTTCTGTTATTTATGATTCTGTTTTTATCAGAATGCTTTTAATTTCTCCTTCAAGTTTGTCCAGATCTTTGGAGACCTGATTTTTCATGTCATTATATTTGTCTGAAAATTTTTGAGAAAGACCTTTGTAGTAATCAACACCATTTAAAAGATTCTTCTTAAACCCCTCAAGTGATTTCACTTGCTTAGGAATTGGATTCTTAATTTCCGATACTTGTTCTTTTAAGTAATCGTAATACAAATTCAATTCTTTAATAAACATATGAGGCCTGTCTTTTCTTTCAATCAAGTTTGTACGATTGTAAATGTGATCAATCATCTCCTTTAGTTTTACCTTCTTGGTAAAATAAGCCAAGTTAGGCCCAGGACAAATCGAAACACCGTCGCCATCTTTTTTGGTATCAATATCATTTACCAAATACGAGGCAGTTGACAATCCTTTACACAAACATGTTTTTTGAAGTAAAAGGCTGATCTCTTTTTCAAGTTCTTCTTTTGGGAGGTTTTGCTCTCTTAAATGAGCTAACTTCAATTTCTGATACTGGCGAGAAGCGGTACAAATAGGTTCTTTGGTAAACTCGGTATTTGCAATCATGTATCTTTTCGTACATGGACTTCCAGGTTTATTTTGCTTCAACCTGTCCCAAACATCAGCATCTCTTGTATTGCTGTTTAAATTGTTAAAACGAACACCAAGGGGAGAGGCATGACTTAATGACAAATCTTCTTCGTCTGCTTTTTCAAGCAACGACAATGTTTTTTCGTCTACATCGCAAGCTTCCGGAACCATTAAGAATGGCGATCCCCAACCAATTGAATCCAAATTGTATTGTTGCATCAGGAATTCATGTTCCTCAGCAGTTCCAACACCACCTTGTGCAGTAACTTTAATACTTAGCGGATCAGATGGGACTGCTTTTCCTTTTTCTTTCAATGTATCAAAAAGAATAGGATTCAAACTATCTCTTAATTCATCTCGTTTTTCTTTGAATTCTTGCAGAATAGGCCCCATTAAAAAACCATCAGTTGCAAAAGCGTGTCCACCACAATTTAAGCCTGATTCAATTCTGTACTCAGAAATCCAAATGCCTTTTTTGGCAAGAAAACGTCCCTGAATCAAAGCAGATCTGTAATCACTTACTTTCAGAACAATTTTCTTTTTGATGTATCCGTTGGCATCAGGATAAAAATCATCGAATTGCTCAAGGTAGCCATACAAACGTGGGTTCATTCCTGCAGAAAGGACCATAGAGCTCTCCAGGTTACTCATCGCAAATCCGCGAAGAGCTGCATGGGCATCATTGAATTCAACAGGTAAATCTTCACCTTCGTATTGGTTTCCTTTGTCTAATTTGGTCATGATATTTACATCAATCGACCCAAGAGGAAGGTTATTGCTTAACCATTCTTTTGCTTCCTTTACGTAAGGATTATCTGAGAATTTTTCTTTGAATTCTTTCTTTACTTCCGAAAAATCAGGAAGCAGTTCCAGATATTCTTCAATTTCTTTTCCTTTATCTTGAATGGATTCTTTAAGATTTTCAAACTTCTCCTTCACCAAGTTATCTAACAAATTCAGATAAGATGTAATTCGTTCTGCTCGAAAATCCTTAGTTTTTTCTGTAATAGGCTTAAAGGGAAGGCTTAATTTCTTACAGTACATTTCCCGCATTTTTTCAACGAGAACATCATCAACAATTGATACAACTGAAGAAATACCCAAATGAGCCACTTTTACAGGAGTATCCACCGTAAACCCTGTTCCCATAACAGGTATGTGGAAACTATGTCCTAAAATTTTACTCATGAATTGTTTTATTGATTTAATGATACTTTATCAATCTTATGAATTGATATTTTAATCGAGTGGCAAGTTAGATCAAATAGCCATCAAATCAAAGATAATTCAAGAGAAAAAGCTTTATATTAAAGCTAAAAACAATTAAAGCTGAATAAAGCGCAATTGTTTGTTTTTCAAAAAATTAATTAAACTCTAAAATAATTGAAATTGCTGAGGCGAATTACTTTGATTAATTCCTTCTGTTTCCAGAAGAATAGCTTTGTTTTCCAATCCTCCGGCATAGCCTGTAAGTTTACCGTTTTTACCAATTACTCTATGGCAAGGAATTACAATTGGAATTGGATTTTTTGAGTTTGCCATTCCTACTGCTCTGCAAGCATTAGGCTTTTCAATTGAATTGGCGATATCCTGATAAGACCTCAATTCACCATAAGGAATTTCCTGTAATTGTTTCCAGATTTGTTTTTGGAAAACTGTACCATCGGGATCCAATTGCAAATCAAAATTGCTTAATTTTCGATCAAAATAGGCGAGTAATTGTTCTTTAACCTGAGCAAGTTTTCTTGAATTTTGTTGCCAGTTGTTAGAAATGGCACTTGAATCAAACTGCTTCTCAAAAAGAATTTTCTTTAGTCCATTTTCTCCTGCCAATAGTAATAAATTGCCAATTGGAGTGGATATGATATCGTAGTAATACATTTGCAAATAATTTGTAAGTTAAGAATCGGCTAACAAACCTTTAATTACAACCGAAGAAATAAAGCAACCAAACAAAGGAGGCATATACGAAATGGTACCAACATTTGACTTTTTGTTTCTACTCTCATCAAGAACAACTGCATCTTTCGAAACATCCTCAGGCGAGAATACAACTTGTACTCCTTTGTAAACACCTAATTTATGCAACCTTTTGCGTAACATTCTTGCCAGTTTGCAATTGTAAGATTTTGAAATATCGGCAATTTGAATTTTACCAGGATCTGTTTTCCCTCCGGCACCCATAGCACTCACTATTTTTAAATTGTTTTGAAGACTATGATAAATTAAAAAGATTTTTGGTGCTAAAGTGTCAATGGCATCTACCACATAATCGTATTCTTCTTCTTTCAAAACCTCAATCATGCGTTCATCTTTAAGATATTCATTTAAAATTCTTAACTCCAGATTGGGATTGATATCCAAAAGGCGAGCTCCCATTACCTCAGCTTTGTCTTTATTTACATTCGAAGTTGTTGCTGGTAATTGTCTGTTAATATTTGATGTGTCAATTGTATCACCATCAACAATGGTCATTTTTCCAACTCCAGCACGACATATTTGCTCTGCAGCATATGCACCAACTCCACCCAAACCAACTACAAGGACATGTGAATTTTGTAATTTTTCAAGTTTCTCACTTCCCAATAACAAATGGGTTCTGCTCAACCATTCTTCATTCATAAGCTTAAAAACACTTGGTATAGTTTAATAGAATCTGTTTTTTTAAATCTTCAATTTTAATTCCTTTTACTTCTGCAGCTTTGCTGTATATTTCCTTGATTGAAATATTCTTATCATCGGTTTCCAAAAAGATTTTATCTAAAGGAAGTTGTTTAAACACCGATTGAAGTTTCTCATTTCGAAGAAGATTTTCACCAAAAGAAAGATAAAAGTCATATTTCAGGAAACCTTTGGCTACCTGTAAATTTTTGTTATATCCATGAAAAATCCAGGCCGTTCCGGTATCATTGCTCTTCTTGATCTTCAGAATTTCTTCTTGTGCCTTTACACAATGAATGATTACAGGTTTTTGTTGATTTTTTGCAACATGAAGCTGCTCTATAAAAATTCTTTCCTGTATTTCTATTTCAGTTTTAATCAATTTATCAAGACCGATTTCACCTATTGCAGCAGGATTTTTATTTGTGGTATTATTGTTTAAATAATCACTTACAGAATCGATTTGTAATTTTGCAATATCCCAAGGGTGTATTCCAATGGAGTATGCCTGATTCATGTTCAATTCATGTTTTGTATTACCGATATCCAGATTCACTATCGAAAGGATTTCTTTTTCAGAATCCACTTGATGTGTATGAATATCTATATACGGAATTGACGACATTTGCATGATTAATTAAGCGCAAAAATACGAATATTGAATGGTAAGCCAAATTTCAAACTTCAGATGTTATTTATCTAATTTTATAAGCGGTTCATATTTTGATTATTGGGAATATGAAAAATGAAAATTCGTCAAAATAATCTGAAAAAAACACGGAAACCCTTGCTTAATGGCATATTCTTGCTTACTTTGCATGTATAAATAGAACGTTCTTTACATACAAGATAAAAGCATTCCGCATTAATTAGCGATTGTTAAACTCAACAGTTATCACATACCGAGAAAGCAACATGCTTGCAAAAGCAGGCCCCAACCTTCGGGTTGCTTCGGCACAGGGGAAACTTGACCAAGCAGGCACTCAAATCCTGTCGTACAGGAGTTTAAAATCCCATTAATTAATGCGGTTTTTTTATGCCTTTTCGTGTAATGTTTTTAGAAAGAATTACTTTCTACCTGTTTTAACTTGTAGCTGGTTCCTGTTTCTTCGAAATTTGGTTCCAGTACATCCCAACAAATTAGTTTTACAAGAATTCTCTCGGCTTTGTACCTGCTTATTTTAGCCAGTTTGAAGAATTTATTCAGGCTGATGCTTTCATTGTTTTTTAAATATTCTAACAATATTTTTTCAGTTTCGGTATATACTAAATATGTACCTGTAGGTTTCGATTTGCGTTTCCAAACCTCAAGAAGAATTCTATTGGCCAATTTGTTTTCATCACCTTTGCGCAAGTAGGCCAACCATTTTCCATCTTCGCTTTGGGCATAATGAGGCATATCAACAGATGGTTCAATGGTAATTTCAAGCACATTTTTACCATGTACAGTCCAAACTTTACTTTCAAATTCAATTTTTGGTTTGGAATACATTTCAGCTGCTGCTTGAATCATATGAAACTCTTCATCGATTTGAGTGCCTGCTATTTTTCCATTATCCTTAACACCAATAAGTAATCTGCCACCATCGGTATTTGCAAAAGCCGATAATGATTTGGCAATTTTTCGTGAATCGGTGATACAAAATTTAAAATCTTGCTGTTGGTGTTCGCCTTCACGAATTAGTTTTTCTATATAGTGAACCATAATCAAAAATCTTTAACGGTTCGTGATATCAGTTATTTTAGTTCGAAGATTATCCGAAAACAATCTTCATTTCGCAACGTTGGCAGTTGAATTCCAATTTGTAGCGGTTTTTATTATCTACCAAAAACAATGCCTTATTCTCATTTTTTTCTGTTTTTGTTTCTTTTTGGCACATTCCAAACTCATGACGCAAACAGTGTTTTGTGGTCATTATGGTTTTACCGGAATGATTATTTTGCAGTTCAAATCCTTTTTCAATTTTTTCAACTCCACATTTATGATAGAATTCTTCGGCCTTGCAATTCACCACATTTCCCATGTAAGATAGTTGTTTTGCAGGATATCGAGGATGAGCAATCAGCGGCCTGCTTTCCTCAAGCTTTGATGCCTCTATTCTGTTTTGAGTTAGTTGTTCCAGACATTGTCTGCGCAGATCGTTCAGTTTTTTAGCTTGAACAAAAGGAACTTGATCTGTATTGATTTCTATATTATTGATCTTGTATATTGAATCACCGCTTTTTTGAAGCTGCTTTTTGATGTTGTTTAATGCCAATTCCTCATTCTTGGCAGTTTCGAAGCTTTCCGTGATTTGTATACTAGCAGACATTTCGTCTTCATCAATTGCAGTTAGATTGATACAGCCATCGAAAATATCCAGAAAGAATTCAACACCTATTTTTCTTATCGAATTATCCTTTTTTAGGGCTTTAGCAAACTCATGGTCGTTATTGCGAAACAAACTAACACCCTTTTGAAGCATACTCATGTCATTCGGGAATATTTTGTTTCCGTCAACGCCATTAACCTGAAACCCCTTTAGAAGCTTGTTTTTATTGAAGAAACAAAGTCCGTCACCATTGTGCAGGCTGAATTTGCTATTCACTACAATATGATCTTTTTTCACTTCCTTGATTTTCCCAATTTCTTTTCCCATCGATTTTGGAGTATGGAAATTAGCGATTTCAGGAATTCTGCCTGTAAAAAAGTATGATGTATACCCGCGATTAAATGTGATTTCCGGATCAGGTTTAAAGCCTGTTTTTATCGTACCTGACGAAGCTGGTTCGTATTCTCTCTTTTTGTAAAATATTTTATCTAAAGATTGTCTGTAGTAGTTGGTAACATTCTTTAGGTATGAACCATCTTTTAATCTGCCTTCAATTTTTAAAGAACAAATGCCAGCATCAACAATTTCTTCCAGATGATTTGATAGATTTAAATCTTTTAACGAGAGCAAGTGTTTGTCTTTGGCAATCACTTTTCCTTCATCGTCCACCAAATCATATTTCATGCGACATGCTTGGCTGCACTCTCCACGATTTGCAGAACGTCCGCCAATGGCATGAGAAAAATAACATTGTCCGCTAAGAGAAACACAAAGTGCGCCATGAACAAAATATTCCAATTCAACGGTAGTGTGTTTGCGAATGTGCTTAATTTCCTCCAGAGATAATTCTCTTGCGAGAATTATTCTTTTAAATCCAACTTTCTCTAAAAACTGAATTCTATCCAAATCATAGTTGTGTGTTTGTGTACTGGCATGAAGTTCTATTGGTGGTAAATCCATTTCAAGAACGCCCATATCCTGAACAATTAAGGCATCGGCTCCCAGCTCATACAATTTGTGAATTAGCTGTTCTGCCTCTTTTAACTCATGATTGTACAAAATGGTGTTCATGGTAATAAATACCTTAGCCCAATATTGGTGAGCATATTGTATTAGTTTGCCTATGTCTTCCAGCGTATTTCCGGCTGCAGAGCGAGCTCCAAATTTGGGTGCTCCAATATATACGGCATCGGCTCCGTAATTTATAGCTGCAATACCTGTTTCAAGATTTTTTGCAGGAGCCAATAATTCAATTTTTTTCATTGTTCTAGCTAATTTCAAACGAAGATACAAAGCAATGTTGAAAGCTATCAACAAACTTCGAGCTTATTTGTTTGATGTATAAAAATAGTTCTGTTGTGATTTCATTTTAAGGATTTTTTAAGAAAACTTTTTTCAAATGCATCTTTCTTATTTATATCTTGTATAAATAAAAATAATAAAAGAATATGACTAAAAACACATTGCTTAGTAATTTCTCTGTAGGAGATTTACAACTAAAAAATAGAATGGTAATGGCCCCTATGACCAGAAACAGGGCAGCAGAAGGGAATGTGCCAACGGAATTGATGGCTGAATATTACAAACAACGTTCGGGAGCAGGTTTGATCATAACAGAAGCCAGCCAGATATCTCCGCAAGGGATGGGATATCCTGCAACTCCGGGAATTCATGCCAAAGAACAAGTAGAGGGCTGGAAGAAAGTTACCAAAGCAGTTCATGATAATGAAGGTAAAATATTTATTCAATTGTGGCATGTGGGACGAATTTCGCATTCGGATTTTCACAATGGAAATTTACCTGTTGCACCTTCTGCAATAAAGGCTGCAGGGCAAGCATTTACTTATCAGGGATTAAAAGATTTTGAAACTCCAAGAGCACTTGAAACAGGCGAAATAAAAAGCATAGTAGATGATTATAAAAAGGCTGCTGAAAATGCAAAAGCAGCAGGATTCGATGGCATAGAAATACATGCTGCAAATGGTTATTTAATTGATCAGTTTTTAACTGATAGAACCAATCATCGAAACGATGAATATGGTGGAAGTGTAGAGAATCGTGCGCGCTTTTTGTTTGAAGTATTGGATGCTGTTTGTAAAGTTTGGCCAAGTGGTAGAGTAGGAATTAGGTTATCGCCTAGTGGATTGTTTAATGATATGGGTGATTCTGATCCAAAGAGTTTATTTTCTTATGTAATTGAAAAGCTAAATTCGTATGATTTGGCTTACCTGCATTTAATAGAGCCGCTAATGCCGATTGATGAACATCCGCAATTGGCAAAAGATGTAGCTGCTGAATTTGGAAAATTGTATAAAGGAATCAGAATGGTAAATGGTGGATTTACGAAAGATAGCGGAAACAAGGCAATTGAGAGGAATATTGCTGAGTTGGTTTCTTTTGGGGTGCAATATTTGGCCAATCCGGATTTAGAAAAGAGGTTTGAATTGAATGCAGAGTTAAATTTTCCAAATCAGGATACCTTTTATGGAGGAAATGAGGTTGGATATACCGATTATCCAGCAATGAAATAAAAATACTAAGGATAATTT
>JAOARS010000176.1 GCA_025210415.1 Marinifilum sp.
AACATACAATTGAATTTGTCTTGGGTAAATTTAGAAAAAAAACGCTAATTATTATTTTAAAATCGTAAAAACTATACCTGATTAAATAATTATTAATCAGGTAGAATAATTAAAACAAAAATAAAGTGCTCGTTTAAATAGAACTGATTGCAAAAGGGAATAATTATAACACTTCCAAGATAAATGGAACAAGGAAAGGAACCAGGATTGTTAATACAATTCCACTAAAAATTGCTATGATTGCCCATTCTTTTCCTGTGTATTTTGAGATGATCGGAAGTGTTGTATCCATTGCTGTTGCACCACCAGAAGCAATTCCGGCAAGCTTGCCAAAGTATTTTACAAAAATGGGTACAGCAAGTAAGGTTATTATTTCGCGTAAAATGTTAGAAAGTAGAGCGATTACACCTAGTGTTTCTCCACTGATTTGAGTAATGAAAATAGAAGATAAACTATAATATCCGAAACCAGCTCCAACGGCTAAGGCCTCTTTTAATTGAATTCCCGGAGTAAAGAAAGAAATTGCTCCAACACCAACTAGCGATCCAATGATAACACAAATTGGTACAAGTACAATTTTAATGTTGGTTTCTCTGATCACTTTCCAGGATGATCGGTCGGCACCAATTCCAATTCCAACTAAAAACATTAAAAGATACAGAGCATAAAGTGAGAAATCCGATTCCATGATAAAATCAGGCAGGAATTTGGTCAATCCTAAAACAAGCCCTAAAGCAAAAAATCCAAGTATAATTAAACTGTTCTTCATGATTCAAAATGGCGTGATGTGTTTATTTACTTTTGAAAAATAATTTGTAGGTGATGTATGCGAATATTAAGCTTCCGGCAACAGCTCCAATTGTTAAGATCAATGCTTGTAATCCAATTGAATGCAGATTGTTAATAATCTTTTCATTAAGCCCAACACCTATACCTAGAAGGAAGAGCAATAAATAAATAGACCAAGTGGTCATTTTGTCAACCCCCTTAATGATTTTAGGAAATTTCCCTACAAAAAAACCTATCGCAATCCCTAAGGTCATTAATACTAAAACTGTAATCATCTTTGTTCTTTTCTATTTGTTCTAAGGGATGAAATTACTTAAATTTTATTGGAATGTTAGATTGACTAATCAAATGAAGTGCCCTCACCTAATGAAGGGCACTTCTGATCTAATAACTAATCAATAACTAACCTAATTTATTATCATATAATGAATTTCATTACCACTGTAAGTTTCTATCCAAATTAGGGTTTGTCTCGTATTCGTGATCAGGAATAGGATAGAAAGTATGTCTGGCAGGATCAAAGTTCGTTGCACCAGGCTTTTTGTTGTCTATTAAGGTTTGTTTAAGATCAATCCAACCAGCTTGATCCCATCTAATAAGATCATACCATCTTTTGCTTTCGAAACAGAATTCGATAGAGCGTTCTGACATAATATCCTTTCTAAATTGGTTTTGATTACCAGCAGGTAAATCATTAAGATTGTTTCTCAATCTTACTCTATTAATGTAGGTGTATGCATCTGATATATTAGCAGAACTACTTTCTCCTAATGCTTCTGCATAATAAAGTAAGATTTCTGCAAATCTCATTTGAACAAGGTTATTAACAGCATATGTTCCTGTTCCATCTTCTACACTGTCATCCATATTCCATTTTTCAAGCCAATTTTCATACCCTGCAAATTGTCCATATAATGCATCCTGAGCTCGTTGATCAACATTATCATTTTTATCTTTGCTATTATTTAATACATCAACCATCCATGGGGTTGCTACACCAACTCCCCACCAAGCAAAAGTTGCTTCAAGTGTATGGGTAGTTTTCCACTTTTTAGGACTTACAGCATATTGAATTTCAAACAAAGATTCAATGTTATTTTCATTTGTTCCATTGAAATTCTCTCTGTAAGTAGCTGTTAAATCATATGTGCCATAAGTTTCATCGATGATGTTTTTTAAAACAGGCAACGCATCGGTATAGTTTTGATTGAACATGTAAACGCTTGCTAAATAGCCAGCTGCGGCTCCACTTGTAGCGCGACCGTCTGTACGATCAGTTTTAGTTGGTAAGTTGTTTACAGCAAATTTTAAATCGTCAATTACCAACTCCCAAATTTTATTTCTTTCCACTTGAGTAGGATGTAGCATGTCCAAACTAGTAACCTCTTTAACTACGAATGGAGGATTTCTAAAGTTTTTTAACAATCTAAAATAAGCATATGCTCTAAAGAATCTAGCTTCTGCTACATATTCATCAATAAGTTTCTTATTAGCTTCTTCACTGTCCTGAGCCATGTCACATTCTGGAATGTGAGCAATACACTGGTTTGCTTTTGATATAATTGAATAACAATTGCTGTAATAAGAACTAACTTCTCCTACATTTGAATTGTTGGTAAATGTTGATAGAGTTCCCCAACTTGGGTATGCTGCATCTTTGTGAATAAATTCATCAGAACGCCAGTTTTCAGGCATGTAGATGTATTCAAATACACCATAATTGTAATTCATACTTAATGCGCCATAAAGGGAATTAATTCCAGCTCTGGCATGAGCTTCCGTTTTCCAAAATGTTTCATTGGAAATGTTATTTTGGTCTACTTCCTTTAAAAAATCATCCGAGCAAGATTGAGAAATGCTGCTAATGAAAAGGAATAATATGATATATTTTAATGATTTCATTTGGTTAAAAGTTTAATTGTACACCTACATTATAAGTTTTAGATTGAGGGTAAACTCCATTGTCAACACCTCTCCAATATAGAGCGTTGCTACTACTACTTGGAGCTTCTCCACCAATTTCAGGATCATATCCAGTGTAATCGGTAATGGTAAATAGATTATTTGCACTTATGTATACTCTACAGTGATCTAAACCTAGTTTGTTTAGTTGTTTCTTAGGTATTGTATAACCGAATTGCAAGTTTTTCAATCTTAAATAAGAACCATTTTCAAGGAATCTTGTAGATACTCGATTGTTCTTATTAGGATCATCATGAGTTAATCTAGGCACGCTTGTATTTTTATTGGACTCAGACCAGGCATTAAGAACAGATCTAGAGTAATTTCTATATCCTGTGCCAGTTTCAGTATTGTATTGAACACCATTAAAAAGCTTGTTGCCATTTACACCGTGGAAGTAAAGTGATAAGTCAAAGTTCTTATATGAAGCGTTAAAATTCAACCCATATTCGAAATCTGGAAGAGATGAACCCGATTTAACTTTATCTTCAGAATCTATAACTCCATCATTGTTTACATCTTTAAAGCGAATATCGCCAGCTTTTGCATCTTTTTGAATTAATTGACCATCCTTATTGTGAGCTTGTACTTCAGCATCGCTTTGGAATATGCCATCAGCTTGGTAAAGATAAAAGTCAGCAATGCTACCTCCTACAATTGTTTTAGTTGTAGATTCAGAATTATATCCAACATAACCTCCCTGGATTGCTTCATCTGAATCACCTAAACTAACTACCTTGTTCTTATAAGTACTCAAGTTACCAGTAATTGAGAATGTAAAATCACCTTCACTTTTTCGATAAGTAAGAGAGAAATCTAATCCTTTATTGTCAATTTCACCTGCGTTTTTTAGTATAGAACCAGCACCGCCAAAAGTCATAGGTATTGGAACATACACCAACATATCTTTAGTTTTGTTGTTGAAGTATTCTGCTGTTAAGGATATTTTATTGTTTAGCATTTGAAGATCAATACCAACGTTTCTTGAAACTGTTGTTTCCCATTTTACATCCGCATTAGGGAAAGAAGTACTAATAACACCAAAACTTGGCTCTGAACTTCCATTGAATACATATGGGTAACCTTTGCTAAGAGTTGCCTGATATTGGTAGTTGCCAATTTCCTGGTTACCTAATTCTCCCCAACTTGCTCTGATTTTCATATCATCGATAACATTCTTGAACGGGAAGAATTCTTCTTTACTGATTCTATATCCAGCTGAGATAGAAGGGAAGTTACCATACCTGTGAGATGAACCAAACCTGGTAGATCCGTCTCTTCTGATTGTACCACTCAAATAGTACATGTTATCAAAGTTATAAGTAAAGCGTCCAAGATATGATTGAAGACTGTTATGTTATAACCTCCAACATTGTATTCTGATTGAGCTTGATCTAAAACTGGAGTTTCATCTGAGATGAAATCTTTACCTGATGCATAAAATCGTCTGTACTTTGTCTTTTCAGAAGTATATCCAACTAATGCTGTTACATTGTGTTTTTCAATAGAATAGTTGTAGTTTAAAGTGTGCTCTAACACCCATTTTTTAGTGCGACTATGAGTTTCAGAAAGTGAAGACTTATCTAAAAAATGTTGACTAGACATGGTGTATTTAGGAGTAAAGCTATTGTAATAATAGTTTGTTGTATGCAAACCACCATTCATTTTGTACGTAAGGCCTTTAAATAGTTCTACTTCAATATATCCATCAATAGTTACATAATCTTCTGTATACTCAGTTTGTGGTATTTTTGCCGATCCAACTGGATTTTTAAAATTACCCATTTCGTCTTTTGATCCACCGTAACCACCTAGGTTGTTCTCATCATATACAGAAATTAGAGGCAAACAATACAGCATGTCATAATTGGTACCATAACCAGTGGTATTTATAGATTGGCCTACTTTACGGTTAATTGAGACAGATTCGCCAATTTTAATTCGACCTTTTTTGTAATCAGAATTTAAACGTAAACCATACTTTTCAAGATCAGATTGAATCATTACACCTTCTTGATCCTGATAAGTTCCCGAAAGATTAAAATTAGCATGCTCATTTCCTCCACTTACTTGCAAGTTGTATTTTTGCGAAATAGCAGTTCTAAACATTTCATCCTGCCAATCGGTGTCGGCATAAGTGTTTGTTCCGTCTTTGTAATTTTTATAGAATAAATCGTAGTCTATACTACCACCTTTATCTGCATCAATTTCCATTTTCTTGATTCTTTCGTAGATGGAGATATATTCCTCGGCATTCGCCATATCCCATTTGTCTGCAACTTCTGAAATAGAATAATCAGCAGAAAGAGAAATAACAGGCTTTTTATTTTTAGATCCTCGTTTGGTTTTAACAATTACTACACCATTGGCTGCACGAGTACCGTAAATAGCAGCTGCTGCACCATCTTTTAAAACAGAAATTGACTCAATATCATCCGCATTCAAATAGCTCATTCTGCCAGGAACTCCATCTATAATATACAGTGGATCATTGTTGTTAAGTGTACCAATACCTCTAATTTGAACTACAATGCTTGCATCAGGTGCTCCGCTAGCTGTTAGTACATTTACCCCAGCAACCTGACCTTGTAATGATTGTATTGCGTTAGGAGCTTTAACTTTCTGAATATCGTCGACATCGACTGTAGATACCGAACCAGTTAAATCCGATTTTTTCTGGGTTCCATAACCCACTACAACTACCTCGTTTAAGCCTTGAACATCCTCTTTAAGAACGATGTTTAGGGTAGTTTCATTGCCAATTGTAATTTCCTGATCAACGTAGCCAATGAATGAAAATTTGATAACACCATTTGCAGGAACATCAATTTGAAAATTACCATCAAAGTCAGTTACTGTACCAATAGTGGTTCCTTTTACAAGAATGTTAACACCAATTAAAGGTAGATTTTGCTCATCAACAACTGTACCTGTAATTGTTTTCTGGTTTTGTTGATTTGCTTTGTTTTCCATAGATCCGGCTGCTTGAAGTGGCAGAGGACCAACTAAAACGGTTAGAATACAAAGTTTCATGATCCATGAAACCAAGCATTTTTGCACGAAAAATTTCCGCGCAACAGTTTTTGCGTTTTTTTTCATAAATTTAGATGCGTTAAAAGTTAGTTTTGTTGTTCGTTATTTAAGCGTACTGAACAACAAACGATTAATATTTGAGAACAGGGATTGTTGGTAGCTTTCCCTGTTTTCTTTATTTCTTCGTTTGGCAAAAACTTATTGGTGCACAAGTACCATTCTAATGTATTGCATCAGAATTTATACTGTAACAAGTACTATTACTCCAATAGTTTTGTGTAAAAAAAATGACTTAATTTGAGGTGGTATTGAAATAGTTGGTAGCTATTCCAAGAATACGATAGGGTATCAACAAATCAAACATTCAAATAATCCGCGATGTGAATGTCTGTACACAAGTTTTACTGTTGTTTGTTGTTGCATGGGAATGAACATTAACGTGTGATTAATAAAAAATCTACTTCATTTATTCCATCTCCAGGTTTTAATGAAAACCTTTGCAGCAAATATATAAAAAAACACTACCTGTACATACTAGTGTGTGAAAAACATTTAAAAAAAATGCTGAATTTAATTTGTAGATGCTTCTGTGATTGTTGATTTTATTAATATTTTAATAGGATGCAGAAAAATTTAAAAAAAGTGAAAAAATAAATATTTTATCACATATGCAATGTTTTACATTGTAATTAAATGTGATAAAAGTCATGTTTTGCCCAAAAGTAGATATGAAAAAAGCTGATTTTTAAATCAGCTTAATCACGGTAACTTATATTTTAATTCCGACCTTATAAGGACATAATACCTTTAATTCCTTGTGCTCTTGAATATACTTCAATTACTTCTTCTGCCGATTGCATAACTATTTTAACTGTTACACCAATAAATCGGATATCTCTTGATGTTTTGTAAGAAAACTCAGTTTCTTTAGGAAATAAATTTCTTACTGCATTTAATTTATCTTCATTATTAGGAACTATAAATTTAAACATATACATTGATGGCCATTGAGTTGACTCTATTAGATGTTGTTTAATTCTATTGTATTTATCCGGATCCATATTTTTATTTTGATTTTTGCTGGCACAAAATTGGAAAATATTTTTGAGAATAAAGGTGCTTGTATAATAATTAACCTGACTTTTTGTGGTAAATAGTTTTAATCGAATTTAGGAATTATTAAAAAACGAAATGAATGAGATCATTGTTTCAAACTTGCGAGAAATTTAACACTTTATTAAAATTTTTATTTTCAAGAGTCAAAACTTTATCCTTTTAGATCTGTTATCTTTACGTTTCTATAGTTAATAATTAAATAGTATATACATAACACACTTTATTTATATGAATAGGAAAATTGTAATTGTCATGCTTGTTGTAGTCACTTTAGTTTTGGCTGTACTCATGTCAATGTTTCTTAAAGGAATGAAAGAAGCACCTGCTAAAAATCAAGACCGGGCAAAGCTACCAACTGTAAAAGTTGAAAAAGTGCGATACAATGTCATCGCTTCGCCGATTGTCAAAAAAGGAAGGTTAGCTTCTAATCTGCAAGTTAATTTAAGTTCTGAGGTTTCAGGTCGAATAGTAGAAACAGGAGTACCATTAAAAGTGGGGCAGAAATTTAGAAAAGGAGATTTATTGATTAAAATTTACGATGAGGATGCAAGAATGGATTTGCGAGCTCAAAAAAGTAGATTTTTAAATAAGTTAGCAGCGAACCTGCCTGATATCAAAGTTGATTATTCAGATAACTTCGAAAAATGGATGAGCTTTTTTAATTCGATTGATTTGGAAGATAAGATTCCCGATTTGCCTAAAGTAAAATCGGATCAGGAAAAAGTATTTATGGCTAGCCGAAATATTTTGGGCGATTATTATGCCATTAAGAGTGCCGAGGTGAAACTTGAGAAACGCAAGATTTATGCACCTTTTAATGGATCGTATGTTGAGGTAAATACTCAAATTGGATCTGTAGCTGGTATGGGTGGTAAACTTGCAGGAATTATTGAGTCTGATAATTTGGAGTTGAAGGTACCTGTAGAATCGAAGGATGTTAAATGGTTAAACATCAACGACAAAGTTGAAATATTAAATGTAGATGGAAAGGTTATTTCTACTGGAAAGCTGATTAGAAAATCAGAATTTGTAGATCAAGGCACACAATCTGTTTCTGTTTTTGTAAAAATAAAGAATGAAAACGGAGCAGAAATGTATCAGGGACAATTCTTAAGTGCTCGTTTTAATGGCAAACTGATTACTGATGCCATGGAAATTCCACGTAATGCGGTGTTTAGATCGAACCGTGTATATGTAGTTAAGGATAATTTATTGAAAGAAAGACAAATTAACGTGATAAAGCTAAATGATAATACATTGATTTTTAATGGACTTGATGAGGGAGAAAACCTGGTAGTTGATATTCCGGTAAAAGCTTCTGATAACATGAAAGTTAAAGTTATAAAGTAGATAATCTTTTAGTTTATTATTTAAATAACCAGAGATGGAAAGAATTGTATCACGATTTGTAAAATATCCGTTTTACGGTAAAATGATTATTGCTTTGATGGTAATTGCAGGGGTTGCCTCAATGTTGTTTATGGAAAAATCATTTTTCCCACAAACGGAATCAAAAACAATTGCTGTTTCGATGGTATTTCCTGGTGCCAGCCCTAAGGAAGTAGAGGAAGGGATTACCTCCAGAATAGAAGATGCCATTAGAGGAATTGTTGGAATAAAAGAGATGAACTCTGTTTCTTCGGAAGGATTTTCGAGAGTTACCATTACCACGACAGGCGATTACGACTTGGATGAAACATTGGCTGATGTAAAAAATGCAGTTGATGGAATACCAAGCTTTCCAACAGGATCGGAAAAAGCAGTTATTGCAAAGCAAAGATCAACTACACCTGCCATGCGAATGGTGGTTACAGGAAGTGTTGATTTAATTACCTTAAAGAAATATGCTGATCAGATTTATGATGATTTGATGCGATCTAAAAAGATGTCTCAAATTAATTTATCTGGATTTCCTCGCTTAGAACTTTCTGTAGAGGTTAATGAGGACAATATGCGAAGGTATAACCTTACCTTTAGTGAGGTTTCCAGGGCAATTGCCAATAACAATATCGATATTTCGGGAGGAACAATTAAGAATGAAGTTGAGGAGATATTAATTAGAACTCGAAATCGGTCAGTCGATCCTGATAAAATTGGAGAGATTGTTTTAAAGGCAAATCCTGACGGGAGCTACATTCGAATTCGTGATGTTGCCGATATTCACTTTCAGTTTCAGGATGTACCGAACTCTACCTTTACAAATAAAAACCCTGCTGTTTCTATTGTAATTAATAAATTGAATAATGAGGATTTACAGGATATTTCGGACTTCTGTAACCAATATGCACAAGAGTTTAATAGCAAACATACCGATGCAAGTCTCGAAATCACTTTTGATTTTGTAACCATGCTTCAATCCAGGTTAAAGCTGTTGTATAAAAACGGAGGTTTCGGATTATTGCTTGTGGTTCTTGCTTTAACTTTCTTTTTAAGCTTTAGATTGTCTTTTTGGGTTGCATGGGGAATTCCAGCTTCATTTCTTGGAATGTTTGTTTTGGCCAACCTTATGGGAGTAACCATTAATATGATTTCTCTTTTTGGAATGATATTAATTATTGGAGTTCTGGTAGATGATGGAATTGTAATTGGAGAAAATATATACTCACATTTCGAGAAAGGAAAAAGTCCGCGACGTGCGGCAATCGATGGAACATTAGAGGTAATTCCTGCTGTGTTAACGTCGGTAACAACTACCATGGTTGCTTTTTCTCCTTTGTTATTTGTAACAGGTAATATGCAGTTTCTGTACGAGATGGCTTTTGTGGTAATTGCCTGCTTGGGATTATCATTGTTCGAAAGTTTCTTCGTATTGCCTAGTCATGTTGGTAACGAGTTTGTATTAAACCGAAAAAGGAAAGACAATCTCTTTAACCGTATTCGCACAAAAATAGAACAAGGAATTATCTATGTTCGCGATCGCTTTTACATGAAAGCTTTAAATAAAATTGTTGAGTGGAGATGGTTTGTAATTGCAATTCCTTTGGCTTTAATGCTAATTACGGTTGGATTGTTTCAAGGAGGATTCTTGAAAAGTACATTTTTCCCAAATGTATCGTTTGATACCTTTAATATAAACATGGCCTTTAAGCCAGGAACCAACAAAGACGTAACGGTTCGTCAACTGAAAGAATTTGAAGCTGCCGTATGGGATGTAAATTCTGATTTGATGGAAGAATTTCAGGATACTGCAACCTATATTAAATATACAAGTGTATCAACGGGTAACGCATTTAGTGGACAGGAAACAGGGCCTCATGCAGGAAATATAACTGTTACACTTCGAGATATGGAAGGGGCACCAGTGTCCAGTTTTGATATCACCAATAGGGTGAAAAAGAAAATTGGTGATCCTAAGAATCTGGAGAAGTTTACCATAGGTGCTTTCAATCGTTGGGGAGCTGCTGTTTCTATTAGTTTGTTGGGTAATGATTTGGATGAATTGAATCAGGCTAATCAATTTTTTCAGCAACAATTGAGAGAAATGAGTTCGCTATACAATATCAACGATAATAATCCACTGGGAAGCAGAGAAGTTAGAATTAAACTAAAGCCTAAAGCTTATTTCTTAGGTATGGATTTACGAACCATTACTTCTCAAATTCGACAAGGATTTTTTGGTGGCCAGGCTCAAAGATTGCAAGAAGGTAAAGATGAAATCAAAGTTTGGGTAAGGTACCCTAAAAGCGATAGAATTTTTATTGGACAAATGGAGGAAATGCGAATTAGAACTATGCAGGGTGTATTTCCTTTGTCGGAACTAATTGAATATGATATAAAGCGCGGACCTGTAAGTATACAAAGATATAATGGAGCGCGCGAAATTAGAGTAGAAGCAGATTTACTGGATCCGAACGAACCTGTTCCTCCAATTCTGGAATACATTGAAGAAACTGTTTTGCCTGAATTGACTGATCAGTATCCGGGAGTTCGTTACGAATTCCAAGGGCAGCAAAAACGTGCAGCAGAAGATATTGCTGAAATGAAATTATACTTTTCAATTGCCTTTATTGTAATCATTTTTATTGTAATGATTCATTTCAGAAGCTTTACACAAGGAATAATTGTGTTGATGATGGTTCCATTGGGAGCACTTGGTGCCGCTTGGGGGCATGGAATTGAGGGTGTTATGGTTTCTATGCTAAGTTTCTGGGGAATTGTAGCCTTATCCGGGGTAATTATTAATGATGCCGTGGTTTTCCTCTCTAAGTACAATTTATTTATAGAGGAAGGAATGGAGCCTGTCGATGCTGTGAAAGAAGCGGGACGAGCCCGTTTTAGAGCAATTATTTTAACAACAATTACAACAACTCTAGGTCTTTATCCACTGATTTTGGAAAACTCATTCCAAGCACAGTTTTTAATTCCTATGGCAGTTGCGTTGGCATATGGTGTATTAATTGGAACCATGTTTATTCTCACATTTTTCCCTGTGTTAATTCTTACTCTTAACGATTTAAGAAGGATTACCAAAAGCATTTGGGAGGGACGTAAAGTGAGTCCGCGTGAGGTTGAACCAAAAGTTAAGGAATCAAAAGTTAGTTTGGATTAATTGAGAGATTTTATCTCGAAACAATTATAAAAATCAAGAAATGATAAAAAAGATATCATTAATTCTAATTGCCAATTTGTTTTGTCTTGGATTGATTGCTCAGGAAGAGTTGAGCTTATCAAAAGCAATTCAGGTTGGATTGGAAAATAACTATGAGTTGAAAATCATTCGAAAATCGGAAAGAATTTCGGAGTTAAATAATTCTTGGGGAAATGTAGGACGATATCCTCGAATTCAATTTAATCTGCAAGGGCGTGGAGTGAAAGATTATAACGAAAGCAATGATTTTAACCGATTAAGTTTAACTCCTTCGGTTGATTTGAACTGGACTCTTTTTGAGGGATTTGCTGTTCAAATCAGAAAGGATAAGTTCGATGATTTAGAGCAACTTTCGAAAGGAAATACTGTAGTTGCCATTGAGAATAGAATTGAATTGATCATTCTGGCTTATTACAAAATTCTTCTTGAACAAGAAAGGTTGAAAGTAAGTGAGAAAATCATGAATTTGTCTTCAGACAGATATGAAAAAAGTAAGATTGGTAAAGAACTGGGAAGTGCAGTAACTTATGACGTTTTGCAATCTAAAAATGCTTGGTTAGAAGATCGATCGTCATATTTACTACAAAAGGTTAATTACAACAATGCAATTCGTGATTTAAATTTCCTATTGGGTGTAAAAGAGAGCAAAACGTATACATTCTCTGATAAATTTTTACCTGTTGGTGATGAATATGAATTGGCAAATTTGCTTGATAAAATGCTAAGCAATAACAGCAACTTAAAAAATCGTTACATACAAGAAATGATTTTGAAAAGAGATGTTGAGTTGGCAAGGAGTAATTACTATCCAAAATTGAGTTTTGGAGCAGGAGTTCAGGGAAACAGAATAAAAACCAAGTTCGATGGAATGTCTTCAAACACTGCCAATTCTCATAATTTATATGCCAATGTAAGCTTGAGTTATATGATATTTAATGGAAATTCTAACAAAAGAGCCATGCAGATAGCAAAAATTCAAGAAGAAATTGGCAAAATAGAAACTGAAGACTTAAAGCATAGTTTGACCAACTCCTTGGCTCAAAACTTTGAATTGTATCAAGTAAGGAGAGAGCTGTTTTTGTTGGCCGAAGAAAACCTTGAAGCCGCAGAATTAAATCTTTCTATCTCTAAAGATAGGTACGAGTCAGGAAGTATCAACTCCTTTAATTACAGAGATGTTCAGGTCGGATACCAAAATGTTGCCTTGGCGAGATTAAATGCAATATTCAATTTAATTCAATCCAGAACTTCATTGGTTCGACTAACAGGAGGAATCCTAAACGAATAAATAATACCGATTGTATAATGAAGTGAGCCTTATTTTCGTTTCACTCGAAAGGCTCAACCATTATTACATCGGCATTATACCAAATAATCAATATAGCTCACTTCATTTTTAAAATGGTATAATAAGCTTGCAACTGTGAATTTTAAATTCACAAATATGAGGTTTGAGATATTCACTTACATTTAAAGCAGCTGGCAGATATTTTGCAGTTTGATGCTTTCACTTGAAGTGAAAGTATCAATTGTTGTTTCTTGTACACACTGAGAACATCACATGAAGTGATATCCTCAGAAGAATAACTTTTTTACTAAGTGAATTTTAAATTCACAAATATGAGGTTTGAGATATTCACTTACATTTAAAGCAGCTGGCAGATATTTTGCAGTTTGATG
>JAOARS010000177.1 GCA_025210415.1 Marinifilum sp.
GCATATTACTGAACACTATTAATCGCCATCGAACGACGGCTGGAAATGGCCTTCATTTAAAAGCTAATTTTTAAAACTTGGGACCTAGCTGAAACCTCTAGTCTACACAGCCGCAAAGTGTAGTCCTTTATCGGCAAAAATATGCAAAAACCCCTGTACGATTTCAGTATTTCAAAAGTTATGGCCGTTTGTATCAGCACATGTACGAGCATTTGCCACATTCAAGCCTATATCAAAATCGATTTATCCGAGCAGATTTTATTATAACTACAGCTTACCTGCTTCGAAACGCGGGTTTATTTCCAACTTCAGTCATTTTCCAAGCCTTGACGTTGTTGAATTCAATAGCAGTCCCCGTAAATAGGTAGGTTTTGGCTTCAAAACTTGAGCACGGCTTTATCGAGTTTCTTGGAAGCGAACAAAGCTCGACTCCATGGCCACATTTTGGCCTAAAATACCCTATCGAAACATCGTTTCAGAGCTCGGTTTCTTCAAGAGTCAGATAACCAACTATCCAAGTCTGGTATCGAGGAGAAAATCGAGCTTTGAAGGCTTAAATTTTGAAGAAATCACCCCGTTATAAAACTTACCCGGTCTCATGGTAACCATTTACTTTGAGAAAGCGTTTGACTCCTTAAGTTGGGACTTTCTTTTCAAGACCTTGGAAAAGTTCAATTTTGGAGAATCCTTTATTAAGTGGATATGTCTTTTTTATACTAATATATCGAGCTGCATTATGAATAATGGAGTAGCAACTCCTCTTTTTTCAAATCGGAAGAGGGGTTAGACAGGGAGACCCTCTCTCGCCCTATTTATTTATTTTAGCTTTGGAAACCCTCCTTACCGCTATCAAACAGAATCAAGATATAAAAGGCATAGCAGTAGAAGACAAAGAAATAAAATGCATCGCCTTCGCCGATGACTTAACAAACCTTTTACGTGATAAGGAATCTTATAACTCTCTTAGTTCTTTATTGAACACATATGGTGAATGTTCAGGGCTTAAACTCAATAAGGACAAAAAAGAAGCCTACTGGTTAGGAAGTTCTTATCCAAATCATGAAGTTCTCGATATAAACAAGGTGAACGAGCCAATTAAAATACTAGGTATCTTTTTTACTTATGATCAGCATAAAAGTAAAGAGCTCAACTTCGATTTAACTTTAAAGTCAATAAGAAAGTCTTTAAGTTGCTGGCAATGGAGAAACTTAACACTAATTGGTAAAATACAATTAGTCAAAGCATTCGCTATGCCTAAGTTTATGTATCGAGCCTCCCTTATCTCCTTTGATAAGGATATAATTAAAAGCATAAATTCTGTGATATTCAATTTTGTGTGGAGAGGCAAAGACAAAATCAAGAGATTGGCCTTAATTAGTGAATATGAAGATGGTGGCCTCAAAATGCCTCACCCTGAATCTTTAATTAAAACTCAAAGAATTGCGAGTCTTAAAAGGTATTTAGATGATAATGTTAGCCCTTGGAAAGTTTTCTTATCTCACTATCTTAAGAACGTAGGAACTAGTTTTCTGCTTCAGTGCAATTTCAATCCATCGCGCCTACCCTGCAAATTACCAATTTTTTATAAAGAATGTCTTGAAGCTTGGTCTGACTTCAATGGCCATCATGATATAATAGCTACAAAACAGGACGTTTTAAATGAGATCATCTGGAATAACCAGAACCTCCTGATTAACAAGCAATCAATATACAGTAAGAGAATAAAAGAAGCAGGTTTTGTGAAACTCGGAGATATTCTCTCGAACGACTCTAAGTTAAAAAGCTGGGATGCTTTTAGAGAGAAAAATCTCTCCTTGTCAGATTACCTCCTCCTACAAGGCATTTTTTCCGCCATTCCGCCTAACTGGAAATTGCTCCTTAAAGATGGAGAGAATAATAACAACCAAATTGACAAAACTGTCTCAGACGATGATGTTCAAGACATAACTAGAATGACTTCAAAATCAATTTATTCCGCCCTGGTCAAACGAATCCAGATTCCCCCTACTGCCCAATCTAAGTTTAATTCCTTATATAATATTTCTGGTATTATAGACTGGAAAAATATTTATCAATTGCCGGGTCGAGTCACTCTTGACACCAGAACGAGAGCCTTTCAATACAAAATCCTAAATCGTATTCTCTACACTAATAGAATCCTATATAAAATGAATTTAGTTCCTTCCCCGATGTGCACTTTTTGTGGAGATCACGAAGAAACTCTTGAGCATCTTCTAATCAGCTGTGCCTACACTAAAAACTTTTGGCTTTCTGTTATTTCTTGGTTAAATACTCAGAATATGAAAATTGATAAGCTTGATGAGATAACAATCCTCTTTGGTATTTCCGATAACAACCCAGGGAATTGTTTGTTAAGTCACATAATCATTCTTGGGAAATATACCATTTATTTATGCCGTTGTAAAACTATTAAGCCGCCTTTATCCTTACTGAAGGCCAAAGCAACCAAAACTCGAAAACTAGAATTTTCAATTGCAAAAAAGAATAAAAAAGAATCTATTCATTACAAAAAATGGCAAAGCATGTTGTCGTAATTTTTCTTTTCTCAATAGCTAAGTATCAGGTATATAGTTATATATACAGTTCTATATGCAGATATATAAGTATCTGTACAAATTATTATATGGGTTTATATTATTTATTACATCCATTTTGAAATCACTGGTTATCCTTGAAATCTGATTGGCTCTCAGCAGTGCGATTTATTCACGAATCGCACTATTTTTTGCTCTAAATCGCATCTTTTTCCCAGCCAATGAGAATGGAATACTAA
>JAOARS010000178.1 GCA_025210415.1 Marinifilum sp.
CGTGGTGGTAGATAATGTTTTCACCATGATAGAACGTGGAGTAAGCGGGGGTTTTTATTTGGTACTTGATGTTTGTGGAACGGGTAAACGCTATCTGGTAGGTAACGGATGCAAACCTGCAATTATGCAAGCCCCCGAAGGTGGCTTTACCAATGATAATTCAAGCATTACGCTAAGTTTCTTGCAAACATGTGGCGAATTGTTTAGCAATTATGTTGGTTCAATTACAACTCAGAGTCCTGAAACAATTGGTGCTGCTGCAACTGCCATTTCCATTATAACTGGTAACGATGCTTATCAATTTGAATCTGATACTGCAGGTGCTATTAAAATTACCGCAAGCGGGATTACCGATGCTGATATTGGTCGTGTAATTACTGTGTTTGGCGGTGGTGGTGCTAATCCTTCTAAAATCTCAAATACCGATGATTTCATCTTAATTGGTGGTGATCAGTGGGAAGGAACGGTAGGTTCGCAGATTTCGTTTAAAATCTTTAAAGATGATGCATCTTCATACAAGTTGATTGAGGTTGCCGGATCAAGGTCGTAATAGGTTAGTTTTAGGTTTATAGTGATTAGTTTTTTATGAACAGCTCTCTTTCGAGGGCTGTTTTTTTGTCCTGTGTTTAACTCAACCGAAAAAATACATTTGTATAAGTCTAATTTTAAAACCATTACGATATGACAGAGTACAATTTTAATGAAATTCAAAATTTTGTGCTGCAACATGCCAATGCTGAGCATTACGAAAAAGATTTGCAACTGTATAAAAAGCTGTTTCCTACCAGTTCAATAATTAAAGAGTTGGAGAACCCATTTCCAATGAAAAAGAAGGAATTGGATGAGAGAATGATCTATGAGATCTTAAAAGAAGGTCGCGTTTGTATGGAAACCATTCTTGAAAACAGAGGAATTGTAAAGCAACTATCTTTTGAAGAGTTGGTGAAAACTCAAATAGAAGAAAATCAGGAAGCGTATTCTGCAATTATGGATAGAGCACAAGTTTTTGCCAACGATATGGATGCAGATCAGCTTACTGCATTAACTGAGGAAATAAAAACCGAAATTGAGAAGATGCCAGGCGAATTAAAACAACATTTGCTAAATGTTATTTTTAAATCTGAAGGCGATTCTACCGATAAAGGTGGCGATGGTAATATTGATGATGTGAACGAAGAAAAAGAAGCTGCACATACCAAATTACTAGAATTGAAAGGTGATCTTTCTTCATTGAAATACAATGAGCGTAAAAAGCTCGTGTATGATTTGGATCTGCACAAAGGCCTCCCTGACATGAAAGGTGCTACGATTGAGAAGGCTTTGAATGATTGGTATGCAGGTTTGTCTCAATCTGGCAATGTTAATGCGAACAAAAAAAAAGAGGGCCAAGAGTAGAGTTTCCTATGATTGATTGGGAGAATACAATCAGTCGAGAGATTCAAATCTGTAAAGCTCTTTATGATACAAGGGTCTATGCTTACGAAAATATGAGTGAGCTAGACCCTTTACTTGCTTCTAATCCTGAGACGATTAAACAATTTATTTCAGCAGAAGATTCTAATCAGGCTGCACACGATGAGTTGGAGAACTACCAAAAGCATGGCGAATTTTTATACATTCACGACATAACAAAGCGATATAAAACTACAATAGAGCTTGAACAGATGAAGCGTAAGGATCCAACTGCCTTTATGAAAGAGATTGCGAACACAAACAAATCTATTTCTCGATACAATAGTTTAATTGCTACTAAGAAATATAAGAACGAAGCTGAGCGGTTAAAATGGCTTCGCATACTGCACGACTATCAAACGAAAGAGAAAGTACTGCAAAGCATGATCTAAATTTCAATCAATTTGTATTTTTTTCGAGCGAGTTGTGCTAATGCGTACAACTCGCTTTATTTTGTTAATTATCAGACTGTTGTCATATTTCTGCGAAATCGAAAAGTGCTGTAATGCATATCGAATTCTCAGCGGATCGGTAATACGATTGAGACTTTAATTGTTTGATCTTCAATTTTGAAAGCTAAATTGCTGCATATCAGATTGTATGATAAAATTTGAATATCAAAAGTCTTTATTTTAGCATTTTTTGAATCCTATAGATATTATTTATAAGATAAAAACAAATTACTTTTACAAATGCTTGTAAATGTAAAAGTAAATAGCGATATTTGATATATAATTAATGAGCGGCTAAAAATTTACTATTAACGCTGCGAAGTCAGCAGCATAAAAAAAAGCGACATGAAGACAAATGAAATTAAAAAAGAAGCGGTTAAGACTTTAAATGAAGTTATTGAATTTAACGCAAAAGTGAATGATTCTTTAGTATCAATAATTGAGGATTATATTGAATTTGTACAGGAGAATGTGCCTTCTGGTTATAAGAACTATTTTGGAGTTGGCAAAGCGGCAGATCATAGTCAATTTGGTGCAGTATGGGGCTTTGAAGTATACTGTGAATATGGGGAAGGATATTATTATGCCTGTTGTGGTGATTCTTATTATTTTGGAAATGATTTTAATTCCCGTGTTTCGGGCTCGAATTTTGAACAAATGAAAAATTTTGCAGCAAAAATTCCTGATTATATTAAAAAAGGAATGGAAGAATTGCTAAAAGATACAGAAGATGCCGACGAAATTACTAAGAAATTAGAAAATTTGTTTTAATTCGAAATCCGGCTTAAATGCCGGATATGTCAGAACCGGCCTCCTGGCACTGATGAGATAGGCCAAAATTCAGTATTAACGATGCGAAGTCAGCAGCATAAAAAAAAGCGACATGAAATATTTTGTAAACGAAAAAGCAAAAAAGCAATCGAATTGCACAGACATCATTAGAACAGCCTATAATGGTCCTTACGGTTACTATGCGAATAGTATTTATTCTTCTTTAAAAAAATCGGAAAAGAAAATGCAAGCCGACGGCTTTAAGTTAGTTGAGTTAACTAGCGAAGAATCAGAGAAGTTGCGAAAGTTAGCACAGAAGAGAGCTAATAGAATAGCTCGAAAAATTAAAGAAAATAAACTAAAAGAAAGAGCGGAGCAAATTTCTAAATGTATGCAAAATGAACCATTACCAATAGTTTCGAATGATGGTGGTGCTGCCGAAGTTTCTGAAATTGTTAATTTGACTGGCTCGATGCTTGAGACGTATCAGGGCTGCGGAAAAGGCACAGCCTATGTGAAAGATGGGAAGTTAATAGCCTGGCATTATGGCTATGAAAAGCCTGAAAATGCGCCCGATGTTGAGAATGGCCCAGTATTACTTTCAGGCACTCAAATTTGTTTCTGTTAATGAAAGCACTCTCTATACGTCAACCGTGGGCATGGGCTATTGTCCACGGATATAAACCTGTTGAAAATCGTTCCTGGAAAACTAATTTTAGAGGCAGAATTTATATTCATGCCTCAAAGACTTTCGATAAAGAAGGCTATGAAATGATAAAGGAGCATGCCCAGGAGTTGGGAATTAAAGACATGCCAAAACCCGAAGAAATTGAAAGAGGTGGCATAGTAGGCACGGCCACGCTCACCAATTGTGTGAGCGAATACCCTTCGCCTTGGTATTTTGGCGAATATGGTTTTGTACTCGAAAATGCAAAGCCCTTGAATTTTATACCCTGCAAAGGAAAATTGAATTTTTTTAAACCAGAAATTGAGATGAAAAATTTAGAATTGATTAAAGATAACATTGAGAAAATAAGACAGGAAATATTAAAGGATGATATTTCATGGTATGAAATTGAAACAGTACCGGAAGATATTGCATCTTTTGATTTTTTCGATAAAAAAAAGCATGAACCAGGATACAGCACTTTACAGTTAATTGTACAAGCTGATAATAATGGCGCTGTTTTTGTTTGTTTAGATTCTTTTTCGGGATACTACAAAACTTATGCTGAACTGAAAGAAAATTTAAATATAAAATTAGGAGAAGTGCATCAAGTACGCGGAGCAGGCGGAACTAGAACTATAAAATTTTACTAAATGACGATAATAGCAACAACTACCGAAAATCTAGCAAATCAAATGATATTGAACCATTGTGGTGATTATGCAGGAAAATATCAAGATGAAGCTTATGAAATTTTTCAAGAAAAATGGGATTCTGAGATAAACTCCTGGGATGGAAAACAATGGATGGATATTATGTATGATAGAGATAAGAATGTTTATGCAATTTGGGCCGAAGATTCATTAACCTGTTTTAATGCCTGGTGTTATTATATTGAACTTGACGAAGATGATTGCCCGGCTGCCTTTAAAGAAATGAACGAACTTTTTGAAAACTAATGAAACAAGGCGACAAAATAAAATATACCAAAGGCGGAGAAATAAAGGAATCTGTAATCTCTGCCTTTAGTTATCATCAAAATTTTATAGAAATACATCTCGAAAATGGCGATGCGATAACAGATACAGAAATTTTAAATAATATGAGCAAACTACCCCGATTCATGCACATGGTCAACACAATGACCGACGAAACACGCGAGTTTGTGGTGTGCACCCGCAAGCCGGCTTGTGTAGCCGAAGCTTTCGAAGTTGACGAACTGCAGTTAACAGAGCTGCAGAATAATCCTCCCGGCGATTGGAGTATAAAACTGAACGAACAAAATTTAGTGATTGCTGCACACACCAGGCATCCTTTAAAAGGCAAGTACTATGTTTTAGTTGCTCGTCAGTTTTTTACTGAGCCTACCGCTCGCGATATCCCAATAGAGGGTTCCATTGTTGGCGGTGTAATGAGTAGGATGTGCGATTGGTTTTTTGCATACAAGAAAAATGAACTAATAAAATAGCGATATGAAAAAGTACATTAATGCTCGGATTTTTAAAGAAACTGCAAGCAAATTAGAAAAGCTTTTCGGCAAAGAAACAACCGGGGTAGCTTTTGCTGCAGAAATTTACACGCCTCTTTCTTACCAAATGCTAAAGGATGTAAAAGGTGTGTTTTCCGAAAAAGAATTAAAAGCCATGATTGACAATCACAACGGCACTATGCCTGATTTTCAGTTTATGGGAAAACAGTTTCTAGTTGCTCATTGCCAGGATGGCGACACCTACGAAGGTATGGCCGAAAAATGGGAAATTGACATAAACGATTTAGTAAGTAAAATTGAGAACTGCAGCAATGCCGGTATCTTTTACTTCCACTCTGAAATATTTCGTTTTTGGAACGATAAAGCCGCTTATAATCAGAATTTAGAATTGTTTGTTAAAACTTTTAGTATATGATTTTAAATGTGAAATATTACGGACATGGCTCTCAGGAGCAGAAAATAGAAGCTGTTAAATTTATTGATGAAATTCAGAGCTGTGTAGAGGCTTATGCCTCGGGATCTGAAAGAATGAATAATAAAAAACTAAACGCTTTGATTTTAGAGTTTCAGAGCGAAAAAATAAAGATATATACTCATCCTGAAAAGAATATTATAGGGATATCTGCAGGAATGATGAAACTTCTAGAAATAGAAGATGTTTTTTATTAGAAAAAAAAAATATTAAAAAAACAAACCCGACACCAACTGTGCCGGGTTTTTTATTATCCTTCTTTCCCTTATCAGCTTTCAATGCTGCTTTTGTCCTTTTTAAACCATCGTATTTCCATTTAATTGCTAATGATATCATTTTAGTATTAATTAAATCTTAAAAAAATGGCTGGTTTTTTTTCTAAGCTTTTCGGAAAGAAAGGCAAAGGCGGTGGAAAAGGTAGTGGCGGTGGAGGTCGTTACTAATTGACACCTTTAAATCATGCCCTGACTACCTTACGCTATGTAAGGGAACGAACCGACAGGGTGATTTTATTTTACTCCGGGGGGAAAGATAGTCTGGTATTGCTCGATTTGCTTTCCCCTTTATTTAAAGAGGTTCATTGTGTTTTTATGTACTTTGTAGAAGGCTTGGAGCATCAAAATCCAATCCTTGTTTATCCGAAACGATATCCGAATGTTACCATACACCAGTATCCGCACTGGATGGTTTCACACTACTACCGCCGCAGTTATTATCGTTTCCACCGTGTAGATGAAAACATACCAACGCTAAGTTTAGGAGATATTGAAGAAAAAGCCAGGCGCGATACTGGATGTAAATGGGTAGTTAATGGTGCCAAGCAATCTGATGGTTTAAATCGGAATTTGATGTTAGGTACATTAAAATTCAACTCCATCAACGATAAATCTCATCGTACCTATCCGTTGGCAATGTGGAAAAAGGCTGATGTGTTGGCATACATGCGACACCACCGATTGAGTAAGCCGGTTGAATACACCATGAACAAGTCGAATGGGATTGATTTAAAATTGGATGTATTGCTGTTTTTACGAGAACAGTTCCCGGAAGACTATCACAAGATTTTAAAACATTTCCCTTTTGCGGAAAAATTGATTTTTGAACACGATTTTAAAGAAAAGCAAGATGCCAAAGCAGCAAAATTTAAGTAAGTACCAAAAGTTTGAAGCGGTAACAATTCACCGTGGCCAAATAACAGGAGCACCTTATAATCCTCGTACCATTAGTGCCGAAAACAAAAACCTGCTAAAGAAAAATCTTAAAAAGCGTGGTTTGTTGGAAACTCTTATTTGGAATAAAACTACCGGTAACCTGGTAGGTGGTCACCAACGATTAAAAATAATGGATGAGTTGGAAGGCTCAGACGATTACAGCTTAACTGTATCGATGGTAGAGCTTTCCGATCAGGAAGAAAAGGAACAAAACATTTTCCTGAACAATCCAAATTCCCAAGGAGAATGGGATCGTGATTTAATGTTGGAAATCATTCCGGATATAGATGCCAAAGCTGCAGGTTTAACCGATGCCGACTTATCGGCCATTGGTATTGAAATGGATCTGGAAAAATACGAGGATAAAGATGTAGAGGATGTAATTGCCAAATTCGAAACTGTAAAAGGTGAACAAAAGGAGCAAAAACGCATTGAGCGCGAAGCCAATCCAAACCAAAAAGACTGGAAACAATATAAAAAGGAAATAAAGGAAAACATTGAGAAAAACAACGATGTTAGGGAAGATTACTTTGTGGTGAGTTTCGATAATGTTGAACACAAGGAAGCATTTCTGAAACGATTTGGTTTCGATGTGGATGAACGCTACATAAAAGGTGAAGTATTGACCAATATTATTAACGATCATTTAGGCGAATAGTGGAATTTACCGAAGAAATACTACGAAAGGTAAAGAATTTTGGATATCTGCAATATTCCATTGAGCGGATTATTTCAATTCTGAATCCCGAAGAACCTGGTTTTTTCGAAATCTGTATTAAAGATCCGGAACATCCGTTGGGTGTAATGTATCAAAGCGGATTGAATACCGGAAAATACAATTTAGATGCTCAGGAATTTGAACTGAAAAGGGTGCAAATCGATTCAGAGAAAATTGAATTGAAGAGAAAAAAAGATGTTAACCGAATGATTGACGAATACTTGTGCGATGGCGACAGTGAGTGATAAATTGCAAAAATTGCATCCTGATATCATCAAAGATTATTTGGATACCGGTGTTAGTGAAGGAATACCGGAAGAAGTTCGAAAATACATCGACATGCTGGATAAAGTGCCGGATATCCATCGCCGATGTGCTTCTCCTACCAAGACCGCCAAGGAACTTCAATCCAAATTTCCTGATATTTTCAGGAGTTTCAACACGGCTCGCGCCATTGTGTATGCCGCAATCAATCATTTCCATTTAAACATATCGGTAAAAAACGAAGCTTGGGATCATTTCTATGCCGATCATTTAGACGAACTGGCACGAATTGAAGCCAAAAAAGGCAATGCCGAGGGAGCCAAACGTATTTTATTGGATGCCCATGCTTTGAGAACCAATAAGGATGATTCGGGTATAGATGCTGATTTGCTGAAACCAATTGTTCAGGTGATTTCGCCTGTTGTTACTCCGCAATTGCTCGATTTGGATGATGAAGAATACGACTTAAAAACCATTGATGTTGAATGGAGGAAAAAGAAAATTTTCGACGATACGAAAAAGTTTGTGAAAGATTTGAAAGGAGTATCAGAAAATCAGGCATCCATTATAATTAAAGAAGCTGCCTTAAATCTGAACATTACCGATGTTGAACCAATGAACGAAGAAGATGGAGATTAATTGGGGAAATGTTCAGGAGAAATATCACACGGTATTGCAAACCCAGGCTTATCTGGCCGACACAAAAAATATGATTGGTGAGCTTGGCCGTGGATCGGGAAAAACCACCCATACTTTTGCACCAAGAATAGTGCGTATCAGTTACGATTTGGCAGGGTCGATAATGATGCTTGCCGGTCCTACTTATACTTTTTTACTGGAAACAATTGTTCCCGAAATTGTTACTTATCTGAATACTCACTATACAAGAGGTATTCACTTTGAGTATGGTCGCAGACCGCCAAAACATTTTAAGCAACCATATACCGAAATATTACGTTGGGAACACACGATTTCTTTTGGATGGGGAACGGTGATACAGTTTGGTAGTATGGACAGGCCAGAATCTTTTGTAGGTAAAAACATTGTTCATCTGTTTATTGATGAAATGCTGCGAATTAAAGAAGGTGATTTTCGAGAACGTGCCATACCTGCTCTTCGTGCCGACAAATCCTTATTTGGTCATTCTCCCTACTTCAAAGGAATTACAGGTTTTTCTTCTACTCCCAATATGGAAACCGACCACGATTGGTGGCAAGAGTTCGAAAGCAATGTAAACCCCGAAGTAATTAAGGAAGTGCAATATGTTGCTTACCGTATTGGTGTTGCCGGTGGAATTATTGCCAAACTGAAAGAGGAAATAAAATTCTTTGCCGAAAAAGGTGGATGTTCAAAAAAAATTGAAACCAGGCAGAAGAAAATAAAATACTATCAGCGTTTTATGGAGCGTTGGAGTCGTAAACTACGAGCGCGCCGAAAAGAAAAGGATGCTTGGTGGTGTTATTTAAAAGCCTCCAGTTTTTCGAACCTTGCTTTTTTGGGTTTGGATTATATGGAACAGCAGCTAATGAGTTCGGGAGATAATTGGGAAAAGTTTAACCTATCTATTTTGGGGATTCGACCTAAAACAGTAAAAAATAAATTCTTCGCCAAATTTTCCGAGAAACATATTTTTACCGATTCTTATCAGTACGATTACGAATCACCTGTGCGTGGCGAATTGGTAAAAAGTATCGACGATCATTCCATAGCCGACAAATACGAAAAATGCAGCCTGGATTTAGCCTATTGCGATAAGTTTAAACCACTTTTAATGGGATATGATCCTGGTTATTTTATGAGTGCCGTGTTTGCTCAGAAAAAACGGGAGTTTGGCGGTGAAGAATTGCGAATTTTTAAAGATTTTCACGTAATTACACCCGATCAGCACAGGGAAATGGCCGTGCAAATAGATGATTTTTTTAAAGGGCATTGCAATAAAACCATATACATGTATCCCGATAGAGCTGGACACCAACACTCGCCACGCCACAGAAACAACCCGAAAGGAAAAACCGATATTGCCATTTTAAGGCGCGAATTGGAAGAACTAGGTTGGATTGTGCACATTGAAGGGATAACCAGAACCATTGAGTATTGGGAACATTTCTTTTTGTGGGATAGATTACTGAGCGAGCGCGAAAGAAAGCTGCCGAAATTGCGCTTTTGCCAGTACGAAGCGGAATGTTGTGTTTCCTCGATACAAATGAGCCCGGCAAAAAAACGTGACGATGGTATGATTGAATTGGATAAAACTGCAGAAAAGAAACTCGACTACTCCGACCAAGCCATGTACAGCCCACAAATAGCAACCGCAGCAACTTATTTGGTATTTGGTTTATATCACGATTTAACGCCCGAAGCTGATTGGGATTCTGTTGATATTGAGGGATTGTAAAATTTTGTTAACTTTATTTCTCATTAATAAATTTTAATCGCCAAATAATGAAAAAACTATTA
>JAOARS010000179.1 GCA_025210415.1 Marinifilum sp.
TAAACCAAAGGATAAAATGTAAACAGTTTCTAAAATGAAAGCAATTAAAACATTGATTTTACTATCTGTTGTATTACTTACAGCAACTAAAATTCAGGCTCAAACAACACTTGATCAAACTCTTGAAAAAGCACAAAAGGAAAACAAATCTATTTTCATAAATTTCTCCGGATCTGATTGGTGCAAATCATGTATTATTCTTAAAAAGACCATCTTAAACACCGAAGAATTCAAACATTTTGCTGATAAAGAATTAATTGTATTTAATGTTGACTTTCCAAGGTCAAAAAAAAATCGACTCAGCAAAGAACAGGTAAAAATTAACGAAGCACTTGCCGAAAAGTATAACAAAAAGGGACAGTTTCCTACAATTGTACTCATGAGCAAAGAAGGAGAAGTACTGGGAAAAACGGGCTACAAAAAACTAAGTCCCGAACAATACATCAACCACATTAAAACATTCTTAAAATAAGGAAATGAAACATCTGCTGATAATATCCTCCCTGCTTTTTTTGAGTTTTTGCACATCAGGCCAAAACAAATCTTATAAAAAGGTTTTGCTGTTAATGGGTTCACGATTCGAAATTACAGCAATTTCAGCTAATGAATCAAAAGCTAATGCTGCAATTAAAGCAGCAATCAATGAAATAAAAAGAATTGAAAAACTGATTTCCTCATGGGATTCCAATTCGCAAACCTCGGAGGTTATTCGTAATGCCGGAGTTAAACCAATTAAAGTCGATCAAGAACTATTCAACCTAATCAGAAGAAGTAAAAAAATATCTGATTTAACCCACGGAGCTTTCGACATCAGTTATGCTTCGATGGATAAAATCTGGAAATTTGATGGAAGCATGCTCGATATGCCCGATTCGGCAAGCGTAGCAAAATCTGTTTCAAAAATCAACTACAAAAACATCATCCTCAACAAAGAAAACAAAACTGTATTTCTTAAAAATGAAGGAATGAAAATTGGATTTGGAGCAATTGGAAAGGGGTATGCGGCAAACAAAGCACTAGAAATAATGTCGAAAATGGAATTAGATGGAGCTTTGGTAAACGCTTCGGGCGATTTGATTACCTGGGGAAAGGATGAAAACAACAAAGATTGGAGAATTGGCATTTCAAATCCGAAAGAAAAAGATAAAATATTTTCTTGGTTAAATATTGGCGAAACAGCTGTTGTTACCTCTGGCAATTACGAAAAATATGTAACTTTTAACGGGAAACGATACTCACATATTATCGATCCCAGAACAGGTTATCCGGTAAGGGGATTGAGTAGCGTTACCATTATTTGTCCGAATGCCGAACTGGCTGACGCTCTTGCCACTTCTGTTTTTGTATTAGGAGCCAATAGTGGCTTGCAGTTGATAAACAAACTGAATGGCATAGAATGTATTTTGGTTACCGACGAACAAAAAATGCTAACCTCTTCAAACTTAAAATTAGAATATCACAAAACAAACAATCAGAATAACACACATCAAATTCAAATAGGAAAATTCAATGAATAAAAGAAAAATAAACCTAATGCTATTTGGATTGCTTGCTGTAATTGCCATGAACAGTTGCGTTTCGGTAGCAGCATATCAAAAAGCATATTTAAACGATGCTGAAATGGCATTGCAGGCTAAAAAACTGGAAGTTTACGAAACCAATTTTCAGGCATACCGCGAAGGTGCTGCCGGTGCTAATGGTGGAAAATCAGGAGGAGGTTGCGGATGCAATTAAAGTTCATAACTAGCGTGGCATTGCTTATAATCATTAGCCTTTCGGGATTCTCTCAAATTGATAAAAACAGTATTGACGACAAACAAGAAGAAAACCGTAAGAAGATAAAGACAAAAAAATCGCCGGAAAATTTTAAAGAGACAGATGTAAACTTCCTTTTCAATTACTATTCGCAAGACGGAGATCATTCGCCAGTTACCGGCGGAAAAGGAACCGAAAAGTTACAAAACTATGCCTCTGCAATAATTATCCACATGGTTCCCGATAGCCTTACTTCTTTAGATATTGACTTTGGTTTGGATGTATATTCATCAGCATCTACAGATAATATCGATCAATTCAGAACCATTTACCAATCTTCCGCTTCAAGTAAAGATGCCAGGGGGCATATTAATATCGCTTACAACAAAACAATTCCATCAACGGGTAATCAATATGGAATAAATACCGTCTTTTCCCTTGAATCAGATGTTCGTTCAATTGGGTTTGGAGGCAATTACACGATTTTATCAAACGACCTCAATCGGTCCGTTTATTTTGGTCTAAATTATTTTAGAGATACATGGCGATTAATCTATCCTTATGAACTAAGAAAAAGTGGGCCTTGGCTAAAAGACGATATTCGGAGTACATTCCAAACCAGTTTTTCAGTTTCACAAATAATAAATACAAGAAGCAAATTTCAGTTAACAACAGAACCTACTTTTCAATTTGGCCTTCTTTCTACCCCATTTCATCGTTTCTACTTCAGCAATGCCGCAAACAAAACCTTTGAAGAATTAGAAACATTGGGTCATGTAGAACAATTAAAAGATAAACGCTTCCGATTTCCAATTGGAATTCGATATCATTACTTTCTTAATAGTTCCGTAATACTCAAAACAAATTACCGTTTCTATGTTGACACTTGGGGAATCGCGGCACATACAGTAAACCTGGAGTTGCCAATGTATATTTCACCCAGCTTTATTTTCTCTCCTTATTTTAGATACTACATTCAAACCAAGGCTGACGATTTTTATAAATTTGGAGAACTAGATCTCACCAGCAAAGCAAAATATTTCACTTCCGATTATGACTTATCTGATTTTGAAAGCTATAAAATTGGTACTGGCCTGCAATATTCACCTGTTATGGGAATTGGAAAATTTAAGTCGCCATTTCGAAAAAGAAAAGTTGCCCAATTTAAAAGTGTGGGTCTAAGAGCAGCTTATTACGACAGAAGCGATGGCTTAAATGCTTGGTTAGTAAGCCTTGATTTTGGATTTACATTTTAATTGATATACCAAAAAGACTTCCGAAAGGGAGTCTTTTTTTGTATATAATGAAGTAAACTACCTTCTTTTTCATGAAAAAGAATTAAAATAAACTTTGCAGGCCAACAAAGGGTATTCTACAGCAAAAAAATCCACACTTCATGCATGCAACACACATTCTTCAACAGAAAAATACTCTTCCCACTCTTGCAAACTATATTTTCTTACAAAAAAAATTACAATATAGACTTGCAAAGCATATGTCACAGCAAAAGAATACACTTTGTATGCTTGCAAGCCATGTTGAACCAGAATCAAAAATGCTTTACATGCTTGCATAGCTTATTCGATCAAATAAAAATATGCTTTGCAAACCTGCAAACTACATTTTTCAATTTTTTACCGATCATTCTAAAAATACACCAAGAAATTACAAAAGTTATTTTTGAAGGATTCATGAAATAAAAAAAGCTGCTCCATAAACGAAGCAGCTTTAGTAATGCTAATTTGTACAGTAAAACATCCTCTTAAGAGGAAATCTCTTCAAAAGAGCGAGAAACGAGACTCGAACTCGCGACCCTAACCTTGGCAAGGTTATGCTCTACCAACTGAGCTATTCTCGCAATTTCTTTTTTATTTAAACGGAAAAGAAAAACCGTTTTGAGCGAGAAACGAGACTCGAACTCGCGACCCCAACCTTGGCAAGGTTGTGCTCTACCAACTGAGCTATTCTCGCATTCTGTAAAGAACATTGTTCTTACTTTTGCGTTGCAAATATAGATATTCCCTGCATTTTGACAAGGTTTTTTTTCGAAAAAGTTTCAAAAAATCAACTATAAATCTCTTAAAATTCTGAATATTTGAGCAAAAGAAAAGAGGAAAAGCATTTCAACTTTTCCTCTCATATATCACTATCGAAACGATTTGTTCTTATAAATTATCTCTCAAAAATTTATTGAATCGTTTAAACAAATGCAATCTTGTTTTTCCACCATAAATACTATGGTTCCTATTTGTATAAATCTGCATTTCGAATTGCTTATCGGCCTGAACCAATCTTTCTGCAAATTCATAAACATTTTGAACGTGCACATTGTCATCTGCAGTTCCATGGCACAATAGCAAATTACCCTGCAATTTATCTACATGATTAATTGGCGAATTGTCATCATATCCTTTGGGGTTTTCCTGTGGCGTTCTCATGAATCTTTCTGTATAAACCGTATCGTAATATCTCCAGTTGGTAACTGGTGCAATTGCTATGGCTGCTGCAAATACATCAGGAGCTTTTTCCAAGCAAAGCGATGACATGAATCCACCAAAACTCCAACCCCAAATGGCAATTCTTTTTGCATCAACATACGACTCTTCAGATAATGCTCTTCCCGCTGAAATCATATCATCCGACTCTAATCTTCCCAACTGCATATAGGTACACTTACGGAATTCCTGACCACGAGCACCAGTTCCGCGAGGATCAACACAAACTACTATATATCCTTCTTGAGCCAAATACTGATACCAATCAAAACTCCATTTATTCTGAACACTTTGCGAGTTAGGGCCACTGTACTGAGTTACTAAAACCGGATATTTCTTCGAAGAATCAAAATTGAATGGCTTAATCATCCAGGCGTTCAACATTGTCATTCCATCAGCCGCAGGCAACATGGTGAATTCTTTTGGATTGTACTGATAGTTTTTCAACTTCTCAACCAATTTCTTATTGTCTTCCAATACACGAATCAGCTTGCCTTTGTAATTGTACAAACTTACTGTATTTGGCTGAGTAACACTCGAAAAATAATTGATATAGTATTTAAAACCGTTACTAAATACCGTTCTATTGGTTCCTTTTGCCGAAGTAATTAGCTTCTTACTTGTACCGTTCAATTTTACCGAATAAGCATTTCTATCCATTGGTGAAACTTCTGCCGATTCGTAGTAACACACTTTTTTAGTCTCATCAAAACCAAGAAAATCTGTCATATCCCAATCTCCTGATGTAATTTGATTCACCACTTTACCAGTAATCATATCAAATAGATACAAGTGGTTAAAACCATCTTTTTCATCAGGATAAATGAACTGAGTTCCATTGTCAAGAAAAGTCAAAAAATCGAAATTACGTTCTTCAACGTAGTATTTATTTTCTTGTGTATACATTACATCCGATTCACCAGTTTTGGCATTGGCAACCAAAAACTCCAGCTTATTCTGATGACGATTCAAACGGTAAATTGTAAGCTTCTTTGGATCTTTCGTCCACTTCAATCTTGGAATGTATTGATCTTTCTCTTCACCAACATCCATTTTCTTGGTAATACGATCTTCCACATTGTAGACCCAAACACTCACTTCTGAGTTCTTCTCTCCTGCTTTCGGATATTTGTATGCATAGTTTTCAGGGTACAATGCATTTTCTTTTACTTGTGGATACAAACCCTCGAACTTGTTCATGTTAAACATTCTCACTTCACTCTCGTCGAATTTCATGTAAGCTAAAAACTTACTATCAGGCGACCATGTAAATGCTTTGTTAAACTCAAACTCTTCTTCGTAAACCCAATCAGGAGTACCGTTCTGGATTTTATTGAACTCACCATCTTTGGTAATTCTAATTTCCGATCCGAAAAGTACATTGTGAATAAATAAGTTATTGTCTCGTACAAAAGCAATTCTGTTCCCATTTGGCGAGAAAGTTGCCAATCGCTGTTTCCCATTGTTCGACAAAGGCACCAACTCTTTATTTTTAAATGAGAACACATAATAATCTGCAGTAAACGATCTTCTGTAAATTCTTTCCTCATTTGTGGTCAACAGAATTCTCTTTTCGTCCTTACTAAATTCGTATTCGCTGATATACTTCAACTCAGTATCCTTCATCTCACTTAAATCGAAAAGAGTTTCCACCTCTTTACCCGTAGCAAAACTATATTTTACAATTTTAGTTCCTTGGCCTTCCAAAGTAGTATAATGGATCCCATCATTCATCGAACGTAATCCATATACCGATTTTTGATCGAATGTGCGATTCAGCATCAAATCTTCCATGCTAATTTTCTTCACCTCTTGCTGTGCCACAACAACAAGCGAAAAACATAGTAAGATAGCAGATGTTAAAATCAATCTTATTTTCTTCATGTTTGTTGAATTATTTACTGTTTGTATAGGTTGTTTTTCCAAAGTTCAAAGATTCCACTTTTTTTGCAGAAAAGAAAAATTTTTAGTCCTGATAAAAATCAGAAATAATAGAGTTTACAGGCATTTCTACATTCAAATGGCTTAAGCGAATCAACAATGCTTCCATATCACCCATTTTAAGAAATCGCTAAATCTATTGAAATGCTAAATATTGCTCGCGATTTGAAGTTCTAATTGATCAGAAAGTTATATCTTTGTGGATTGAATTTCGAGGAAGCTCATTTTGAACAAAAAAGAGCTGAATATTTTCGAAATTTATATTTTCTATTTAAGTATATCATGCTGGTTTGTAGCAGTGTGAATAAAAATTAAACACAATAGGATGATTAAAATTACATTTCCTGATGGAACAGTAAAAGAATTTGAAGCTGGCATCTCAGGTATTGAGATCGCGAAAAGCATTTCCAGTCGATTGGCAAAAGAAGTTTTGTCTATTAGCGTGAATGATCAGTTGTATGATTTGACACGCACGATTAACGAAGATGCAAGTATTAAGCTTCATACATGGAATGATGAAGAAGGAAAGCATGCTTTTTGGCATTCTTCGGCTCACTTAATGGCTGAAGCCCTGGAAGTATTGTACCCTGGAGTTAAGTTTGGTATTGGCCCGGCAATTGAAATGGGTTTTTACTACGATGTTGATTTAGGAAATGGAACGGTACTTACCGACAAAGATCTTCCTAAGATTGAACAAAAAATGCTTGAACTTGCTCGCAGCAAGAACGAATATAAAAGAACTGATGTAAGCAAAGAGGAAGCTCTTCAGTTTTTCGGCGAAAGAAATGAAGAGTACAAAGTTGAGTTGATCAACGAATTGGAAGATGGCACAATTAGCTTTTACCAACAAGGTGGATTTACCGATTTGTGTAGAGGACCACACTTGCCTAACACAAGTTACATCAAAGCTATCAAATTAAACTCGGTAGCCGGAGCTTATTGGAGAGGCGACGAAAAACGTCCTCAGCTTACTCGTGTTTATGGTATTACTTTCCCTAAGAAAAAATACCTTGACGAGTATGAGGTAATGATGGAAGAAGCTAAAAAGCGTGACCACAGAAAATTGGGTAAGGAAATGGAATTGTTCACTTTCTCACAAAATGTGGGTCAAGGAATGCCAATTTGGTTGCCTAAAGGTGCTCAACTGCGCGAAAGTTTGGAAAACTTCCTAAAAAGAGTTCAGAAGAAATTCGGATACGAGCAAATTATCACTCCGCATATTGGAAACATTAATTTGTACAAAACTTCTGGTCACTACGACAAGTATGGAGAAGATTCATTCCAGGCAATTCAAACTCCGCAAGAGGGAGAAGAATATTTGCTGAAACCAATGAACTGTCCTCACCATTGTGAAGCATACAAGTTTAAACCACGTTCATACAAGGATCTTCCTGTTCGTTTTGCCGAATTTGGAACTGTTTACCGTTATGAGCAAAGTGGTGAATTGCACGGGTTAACACGTGTTCGAAGCTTTACTCAGGATGATGCTCACTTGTTCTGTACTCCAGATCAATTGAAAGAAGAGTTCAAGAAGGTAATCGATATCATCTTTATCATTTTCAAGGCACTTAACTTTGATGAATATGTAGCTCAGGTTTCTCTTCGCGATAAAGAAAATCATGCAAAATACATTGGTTCAGAAGAGAATTGGGATAAAGCAGAACAAGCAATTATCGAAGCTGCTGAAGAAAAAGGTTTGGAAACCGTAGTAGAATATGGCGAAGCTGCATTCTACGGTCCAAAACTTGACTTCATGATTAAGGATGCAATTGGTCGTAAATGGCAGTTGGGTACAATTCAGGTAGATTACAACTTGCCAGAGCGTTTCGAATTGGAATATGTAGGTAGTGATAATCAGAAGCATCGTCCAATTATGATTCACCGTGCACCCTTTGGATCTATGGAGCGTTTTGTTGCTGTATTGCTTGAACATACTGGTGGTAAATTCCCATTGTGGTTAACACCTGAACAAGCTGTAATCATGCCGATTAGCGAAAAATATAACGATTATGCAAAAAAAGTTTTAAATTCGTTAAATAATTCCGATATTCGCGCCGTATTAGATGATCGCAACGAGAAAATCGGAAGAAAAATCCGTGACAACGAGTTGAAAAAGACCCCATACTTAATTATTGTTGGCGAAAAAGAAGCTACAGAAAATACAGTTTCGGTTCGCAAGCAAGGAGAAGGTGACATGGGATCTATGACTATTACAGAATTTACAGAGTTTATGAATAAAGAGGTAGAAGTGCAATTGTCTTCTATCGAGAATTACTAACTAAATTTAGGAGGACCTAGCCATAGCTGGATTTCATCACAGAAACAACAGAGGTCAGAGAAGACCTCAAGAGGCTCAACACAAAATTAACAAGTTAATCAGAGCCCGAAGCGTTCGCGTTGTTGGAGATAACGTAGAACCAGGAGTTTATTCAATTTCTGAAGCATTAAAATTTGCTGAAGAGCAAGAATTGGATTTAGTTGAAATTTCACCAAAAGCCGATCCACCAGTTTGTAAGATCATCGATTACAAAAAGTTTCTTTATCAGCAGAAAAAGAAACAAAAGGAAATGAAGGCTAAAGCGGTTAAAGTTGTTGTGAAAGAAATTCGTTTCGGACCAAATACCGACGAACATGATTACAACTTTAAGCTAAAGCATGCTGAAAAATTCCTAAATGAAGGAGCAAAAGTTAAGGCATATGTTTTCTTTAAAGGACGTTCAATCCTATTTAAAGATAAAGGTGAGATTTTATTGTTAAAATTCGCTCAGGATCTTGAAGAATTAGGAAAAGTTGAGCAAATGCCTAGATTGGAAGGAAAACGCATGACAATGTTCATTACTCCGAAGAAAAAGTAGAATAATTTATATATACATTAATTTTTAAATTTGTACAATGCCTAAGATGAAAACAAATTGCAGTGCAAAGAAAAGATTTACTTTGACTGCATCTGGAAAAATCAAAAGAAAGCACGCTTTTAAAAGTCACATTTTGACTAAAAAAAGCACTAAAAGGAAGAGAAATCTTACCTACTTTGGTACTGTAAATAAAGCAGACCAGAAAAACGTTAAGTTAATGCTTAACATGTTGTAAGAATCAGTAATTGATTTTTTTAGTTATTAACCGAGTGATTTAGCACCAAAGAGTCCTTAAATGGAACGCTAACATTCAAAAATTAGGAATTATGCCAAGATCAGTAAATTCTGTAGCTTCAAGAGCTAGAAGAAAAAGAATTTTAAAAGAAACCAGAGGAAACTTTGGAGCAAGAGCTAATGTTTGGACCGTAGCCAAAAACACCTACGAAAAAGGTTTGCAGTATGCATACCGCGATAGAAAAAAGAAGAAATCAAACTTCAGAGCATTGTGGATTCAGCGTATTAACGCAGCGGCAAGACTTGAAGGTCTTTCGTATTCACAACTAATTGGTTTGATGCACAAAGCTAACATCGAAATTAACCGTAAGGTTTTAGCAGATTTAGCTGTAAATCATCCAGAAGCATTTAAAGCTGTTATTGGTAAAGCACAAGCAGCTAAATAGTACTATAAATTATTTACTTTGAAAAGGGAGTTGTAAATTTACAACTCCCTTTTATATTTAAATCTATCAGCAACTTACTCCATCATACCACCTCCTCCATTCCAATCATTTGGATCCAAGTAAGGGCGCGTTTGATTCTTTATGTACTGTGGTCTGAAATGCTTCACAAATATTACAGGATCTGTACCATTATTGGGTTGCACTTTTAATGTTAAACGAACAATCATTCTATTATCAACATCTAAACTTTCAAGTCCATTTTTCCATTCTGTATAAGGCTCTGGTGTAATATTCTTATAATATGTTGTCATTTGATTCGAACGCCTCTCATACCAAATATTACCATCAATAATATTTACAACATTATTCTTAGGGTAATGATAATAACGATGATCTAGCCTCGAATTATAAGGCAAAGGGCTACCGCTATATTTTCCAAAGAAAACAAAATCTTTTTCAATTGAAATTATTTGTAATTCATTCTCAATAGCTGGATTTAGCACTACTTTAAAAGAATTTCGATCTAAATTGTACTCTTGCTTATAATAACCAATTCCATTTTCTTTATCAAAGTACTCTTGCCAATAAACTTTCGGTTTAGCGGAAATATTAAATACACCTAAAGGTAAATTATAATGTGGTTTAAATCCATTTCCACCAGGGACTAATTGTGTTCCTGGAATTATCATTGGCTGATTGAATATCATATTCTGACTTGTAATACTTCCATTTAAGTCAACTTTCCCAGCAAATTTTAAGTTAATTTTATTTTTAGTAGGTCCTTTAGTTCCAAGTATGGAGTTAAATAGTTTACTTATAGGATTTGTAAATAGTTCTAATCCGCTTGATGCTAAATCTCCTAGACCGCTTCCAATTGCATCAGCTAATCCAGAATCAATACTTGCCTGAAGTTTATCTTCAAAACTAGATTTAGTTTCTGTTCCATTATTAATTGAAAATGAATTTGACACTCCAGTACTCTTAAATGAAAAATCACCAAGAAGACTTTGAAATAAGTTTCCGCTACCAGACATTTCTATATAACCATTAATATCTGCATTTAATGTCCCAGTAATTTCTACAATTTTTACATCCTTTCCCCATAACTTTAAATGCATTAAAATATCATTATTGCTCTTACTCGAAATTAAAGAATCATATGCAATCTCAAAATCAAAACAATACCAGTGTCCAGGTGAAGCTCCACTTGGTCCAAAAGAACCTAAGTTGCTTTTTATAGTAAATTGATCCAATTTTCTTATTGTTCCATCAACAGGAAATTCTCCAGAAAAATTAAGCATTCCCGAATAATCACCTTCATTTCTCAATCCATACATAACATAAGAAGATGCAGGTGAATATTGTTGTATGTGGTAATAAAAAGTTCGCATTATTCCACGATATTTATTATATAGCACAATCATAGGATAATAATAATAATATTCTTCACTAAAGAAATTATGCAACAATACCCAACCATCCTGACTTTTATAATCTCTACGCACATTGTCTGGTATTACAGCATTTGCACCATCAAACCATGGAGGTAATACGTCTACAACAGTTCCTGTATTTAATTTATAGCTAAAATAATCTACATTTTCCCAATCAATGTAATCTGTAACAATATACCCCAAACTCTTTGTTTTATTTTCTGGAAGCTCATTACAAGTTGGGCGAGGAGAGTTTTGAGTGGCAATCTCATTTAAATCTTGCTTTTCAAATCCATTTTCGTCAGCACATGAAACAAGTGCGAAAAGAATTAATAATAACGTTAATTTTTTCATAAGTAGTATTTTTAAATTAGTTCTCAATAGTTTATTCCATAAAATTTAAAAAGGTAACCCTTGAATTCATAATTTATTACAATTCTAAATAACGAATTTAAAAATCAATCAAATAATCGGCAATCTAATACTTAACATTGAAATCCAATCTTTTGTCGTGTCAAATATTACTTTTTTCGAAAACTATTATTTCATAATTACTATAAAAATCAAACCATAGCAAAGTTCTGCTTTGGATTTACTATTTTTGGAATCGTTATTATCGGGAAACTATTAACCAATCAAATTCCCAAAAACAAACCACAAATGAGAATTGCATTAATAGGCTACGGAAAAATGGGTAAGGAAATAGAGCAAATTGCTCTTGATCGTGGCCACGAAATTGGACTAATTATCGATCAGCACAACGCAAAAGATCTTTGTGCAGATCAGTTACA
>JAOARS010000180.1 GCA_025210415.1 Marinifilum sp.
AAATTGCGCCGTAACTCTGCTATGCCTTAATTTTTTAACTTGTCTAAACTCAAAATATTCAAAACAATTTAACGCTCATTCCAAAATAAAATTGGTATAAAACGATCAACACCAAATACTGATCTTATACCAAATAATCAATATGGCTTACTTCATTTTTAAAATGGTATTGTAAAAGGTTTGTAAATAAACCTTGTGTCTCAAACCTAACGAGCTATTGATAAGTCAGTATCGTTTTAATTTTAGGGTAACAGAATAGCATTGCGGATTGACTTTATCAGCTTTATTACTATTTTTGAAGTTCTATATTAAAAAATCTTATGGTATTGAAACTACTCAGAACAGGTCTAATAATAGGCCTTTTAATTCTCTCTTGTGCTGTTCATGCACAAATTTCGTTTGGCGGCAAACCAATCTTTAAAGGCGGAGGCGCAAAAGCTCAGCTTAATCCTCAGGAATTGCCCAAAATGGATTTTTTATCGAAAAGTTCTGTAAACAACGAAAAATTGATTGGAGTAAAATTAAAACACGCTCAGTATGCATATTCCATTGATGTAAATTACAGTATTTCCGAAAATGGAGTTTGGGAAGAATTGGCAGATGGCAGAAAAGTTTGGCGTTTTTCTTTGAAATCGGAAGGAGCGTATTCTCTGGGATTGATTTTTTCGAAATTCAAATTGCCTAAAGGAGCAAAATTGTTTGTATACAATAATAGCACAGAACAGGTTTTAGGATCTTATACGCACAAAAACAACAAATTATCAGGAAAGTTCTCTGTTGAACCCTTGGAGGGTGATGAGCTTACAATTGAGTATATTGAATTGCCTGGTGCTGAATTTTCCGCAGAATTGGAAATAGAATCTGTACTGCATGATTATAAAAATGTATTTAATTTACTAAAAGGTGCTAAATCAGAAGTGAAAGCATCTGGTAGTTGTAATGTTGATATCAATTGTAGTGAAGGAGATGACTGGCAGACAGAGAAAAGATCGGTTTGTAGCATTTCGTATGTAGTAAATAATACCGGGTTTATAGCATCAGGGGCATTAATTAATAACACAAACCAAGATGGTACACCATATTTATTAACTGCTTTTCATGTAATTCACGACCAGGAAGTTGCTGATAATGCAATTTTTTATTTCAATTACGAAAATTCTGCCTGTAATAGCAACGATGGCCAAAGATCTCAGTCAGTATCAGGGGCAACTATTCGTGCAACAACCTCAAATTTAGATTTTACATTGTTGGAACTTACCGTAGCACCGCCTGCCTCATATATGCCATATTACGCAGGTTGGGATCATTCAGGAAGAATTCCTGCCTATACAACATGTATTCATCATCCAAATGGTGATGCAAAAAAAATATCTGTTGACAATGATTCTCCTGTAACCGCAACATATTCTGATGCTCGTTATACCTTTGATGACAATTCGAGCTGGCAAATTTTAGATTGGGAAATAGGAACAACAGAAGGAGGATCTTCGGGATCACCATTGTTTGATGAAAATCATCGAATAATTGGAGATTTAACAGGGGGAGATGCAAGTTGTAGTAATTCAGTTGATGATTTCTATGCAAAATTTTCTGAAAGCTGGGCAAATTACCCAAATAACAACCAGCAATTAAAATATTGGTTAGATCCACTTAAGCTTGGTGTTGAAACTTTAAACGGATTAGATCCATATTTTGAAATAAGTGCCAATAGCAGGTGTGTTGGTAATGAATTTACAGTAGAATTGAATGTGGCTGAAGCGGTAAATATTACATGGGATTTTGGAGAAGATGCAACACCAGGTCAAGCTATCGGTTCAGGACCACATAATGTTTCATACAATTCTGTAGGAAATAAAACAATTCAACTTACATATACTGTTGATGGATATAATGCCAACCTAAGTAGAGATGTGAGAGCTATAGATTTAACAAAGCTTAGTTTCGATTACACCATCCAAAAGAAAAAATTGGGATTGATTAATCAATCGGTAGATTTTGATTCTTTTACCTGGAATTTTGGAGATGGAAACACTTCGGATGAAGTTAGTCCAAATCACGAATATCTAACATACGGAAATTATACTGTAAGTCTGACAGGTGAAAATGATTGCGGTAGTACATCAACAACAAAAAAAATAGAGATGAACTATGACAAACTTTTGTCGATTTATCCGAACCCATCTGCCGATAAATTTACCATAGATTTAAGCAAGATTGTTTACAGCAAAATTGTTTGGAGTGTATATTCAAGTACAGGAGCAAAAGTAAAGAATGGTATCATTTCTGAATTTAGCAATGTTTTGGAATTTAATTTAAAAGGACTTGCAGCTGGAGTTTACATTTTGCAAATGGATGTTGATGGAGAAATACTTCAGCAGAAAATTATGCTGGTGAAATAAAAAAAGCCATTCTGTTTTGGAATGGCTTGATGGATTTATTTTTCAATTTTTTGGAACGAACTTACAATGCCTTTTATCAGCGATGAAGAAAAACCTTGATGTTCCATCTCGTTTAACCCAACAATAGTGCAACCTTTTGGTGTTGTAACCTTATCTATTTCCGATTCGGGATGATTGCTGTTTTTTTGCAACATTTCGGCAGCACCTTTTACAGTTTGCGATACAATTTGATTGGCTGTATTGGCATCAAAACCAATCTGAATACCTCCCTGAATCATTGCACGAATAAACCTGAAAACAAAAGCAATTCCACAAGCTCCAAGAATGGTTGCAGCTTCCATTAGCTCTTCATTAATGATTAAACTTTCACCAATAGCATCAAAAATAAATTTTATCTTTTCTGTTTGCTCTTGTGTTGTATTTCTTCCACAAATACAAGTTACAGATTCCCTGATGTTAGCAGCAATATTTGGCATTCCTCTGAATACAGGAATTTTATGATCCAGCATATCAGATATTTCTGCGGTACCCAAACCTGTTGCCAATGAAACTAAAATATGCTGGCCTTCCTTAACTTCCGGTTTAATTTCGCTTATAATTTTACCCACATTGTAAGGTTTAACCGCAAGTAAAATAATATTTGAATTACGAACAGCGTACAGATTATCATTTGTGACATCTGCTCCTAAGTTCTTTAAATCTTCTATTAAATGTAATTTTCTTCTGATTGCAATAAGATTTCCGGAATTAAAATCCTGATGTTCGAGCAAGCCTTTGGCTATTGATCTTCCAAGGTTACCACATCCAATAACACTAACTTTTTCGTTTTTCATATTTAATGTATTAGAGTAAATGGCGTGAATATACTTTGCTTGTAAAAATACAATTATTTAAAAACATTGTTGTTCGGTAAAACAAGAAAAACTTGAAACTTACACCATTCAGATCAAAATTTTTAAGTTCTCCACACTTCAAATTTTTGTCTCTTCTGAGGATCTCACTTCAAGTGATGTTCTCAGTTTGTACAGGAAACAGCAATGAGAGTATCAAACTACAAAATATAAATAATTGCTATAATTAATCTATTGCAATAAAGAGTCAAGTGTTTGTCATTTCTGAGGGTGTCACTTCAAGTGATGTTCTCAGT
>JAOARS010000181.1 GCA_025210415.1 Marinifilum sp.
AAGGACTCACTGTAAGTATAGATCAGGTAATTGGCCTCGTAGCGTTTCATGGCTTACTTCACTTTAATATCTTCATCAGTAGGAAGTTCTTTTCGAGCTTCCATATCCTTTTTTAACTTATCTTCTAATTCTTCAAGGAATGTTGAGAACGTAAGATGATTCACGAGATATTCGTAGTCGTAAGATGCACTACCTCCTTTTAAAGTCCCTTTTAATCGACCTGAATATTTAAAAATTCCATCAGCATCAATTTCAGCACTTATATCAATTTTATAATTGCCAAATTTTTCAATAAACTTTTTAGCCTGAGTATGCATATCACGCAGGGATTCCAACTTTTTAGGAGTTGTTTTCTCAAAACCTTGAATGGTTCCAATTATACCGTGTATCTTTTTACTGATATAGAAGTAACCGGCACCTAGTGGGCTGTTCTCTTTTTCAGCTTCTTTAAAGTTTTCTGTAGCTTTTTTCTGTAATTTTTGCAATTCTGCAATAAGTAATTGTTTCATAACTGTACTTTTTATTTGTTAAAAATTAAACCAAAAGGGAACTACCGATTTTTAAACCGCCAAGTCGAAATTGATGGCAGTTCCCTTTTATTGGTTGGGTGTGTATAATATGTGTAATGTCTTTATTCTGCTATGGCGTTGGGGGACGCTTTATGGCTTTAAACAATACCTTTTTTGTGTGCCCAAAGGGCTATTTCGTTACGGTTGTTAACTTTCAGAGTCTCACGAATGCGAGTGTAATGGGTTCGCACTGTAGGCAAGGCAATTTCAAGCTCGTCGGCAATTTCTTTATCTTGTTTGCCAAGAGAAATTAAACGAGTAATAAAGTACTGCTGTGGAGTAAGCCCTCCAGGAATCAAACAGACCTTTCCGAAGCCAGGGCAAGTTTCTTCTTTATGACAATTTGGAGCATCGGCTTCGGGTTTGCCATTAACCAAATCGGGAGTATTATCAAAATTACCATATCGGCAAGCAATAAATTTCTCCAACACTTTACTTGTAACGTACATATCGTTTCGCAGACAATCTTGCGCCTTGGTATCGTTCATAAATTCTTTTTCGAAAGGAGCACGAATAACAATTGGCAATTCGTAATAAGAACAGGTCCAACCATTGTAAACGGCTCTTAGTTTACCTTCGTATCGGAAAAACTCTACATGTTCTTTTTCAAGACAAGATGGCAACTTAGGTTCTCTCATAATTGTGCGTGTATAGGGTTACTATTTTTTTCGAGGGTTAAAAAATTCTACTTGTACAAAGTGACCTGGTAGACCACTATTTTTTATTCTTAGTTCGGCTTCGGTGCCGAATGGAAACAAAACAGAACCAATGTTATTAGAAGAGTTTCCTCCTATGAAATTGATTTTCTTTCCCATTACGAAATATTTTTGCGCACGCATTGCAAGCGGGCCAAACCACGGAGCAGAACCACGTTCCGGCAATAGTAAAATGCCGTTATTGTGCTTAATCATTTTTTCTATCCAAAGTTCTTTTTCGCTAAATGGAGGATTACAATAAACAAAACCAAACCATTTCTTCTCAAGTCCATTTGCAGTCCAATTCACATCGGCAATATTTGTTTTTAATCCCGCACACGGATCTAGATCTATTTGTCCGATTGCTTCTATTATATACTTGGGCGTTTGTAGATTGTCATTTTTTTTCATGAGGATTTACTTTTTGTTAAGGATTTCATTGTACTTAACCATTCTCTCGTTCTCTTTTTTGTCGAATTCATCGATCACTTCAAAAGCTGCATCAATAATTTCCTGATTATAACGATCGTCATTTGCGTTTAAAACAAAGTCGATGTATGATAAACTAAAGCCTGTTTTTTTAGCAATTTTATCACGAAAACGAGAAATCTTCTTTAATCGCTTTTTTAACCTTCTCAAATCTGCTTTATTCATTATTTTATTGTATTTGTTTTACAATATTTTATAGTACATTTGTAGTACTATTGTAGAACAAAGTAAAATATTCTTGGCCTAATAAACAAGTTTTATTGGCCTTATATTATTTATTTAACTATCCTCATGTCTGTATCTGAAAGAATATCAAGAGTTTGTGATGTAAAAAAAATTAGGCAAGTTGATCTGATTTTAAATCGCTTAGCTTCAAAACAAACCATTAGTAATATTATGCGAGGGGTTCAAAAACCTGGTTACGACTTTCTTGAAAAGTTCATTAAACTATTCCCAGATCTTAATGCACGTTGGTTATTCACCGGTGAAGGTGAAATGTTCGGAGAAGAAATTACCAATGTTAGTATTACAGGCGGAACAAACGTTTTGGCTGATGATATTACACAGTACAAGGGCAAGGGAAATGTTATTGGTCAGAAAAACGATGGTGCTGCAGAAAAGGAGCTGAAAAGCTTAAGAAAGGAGTTGGCCCATAGAAACGATACCATTGAGCTGCTTGTAAAGGAGAACGAGAAAAAGGATAAGATTATTAATAAGTTGTTGGACAAATAATCAACAACCAAAACTTATTACAGTTAATCACTTTTTAGAGTTTTTTTCTGAAAAGTGATTTTTATTGCTAAGAACAACAAATAAGTAATGCGGTAACTAACACCATTACAGATATGTTATAAAACATACAACTTTAGGGTTACCTTTATGCAAAAAATGGAATAAAGAGGTGTACGTACACTTAAACCTTTTTGCTATCTATGAACATTAAAAATCTTAAAATTGAGGGGAGCCAAAATCATTTTATAATTCGCCTTAATTTTAAATACACTCTTATCACCGCTATTGTAATTACTATAGGATTTACAGCTTATTTGGCATACCCTAAATCGGACTACACAAATGAAGCTCTTTTCGACCAGTATTATCGCGATTTAAAATACGAAGGGCGTGCCGGGGATACCGAAACAGGCGCAATAGTTAAGGCATTGGCATTGGTAGAATCGGAACATTACAGCGAGGCAATTGTCAAGTTTAAAGAAATATCTGGAAAGGGGAAATATTTTGCTGAAGCTGCTAATTGGTATCTCGGATTATGCCTGTTAAAAACCCATGCCGAAGAAGATACTATCTTAAATCATTTTTGCGCAATTGTTACCAAGCGCGGAAAGTACTCAAGTTCTGCGCTTGAAATACTTTACAAACGGCAGCAACACCAACAAAAGAAAAAACCACAAAAACTGTCGCCTTGATGGTGGTAAACTTTCTACATTTCCCATAAGTACCAAAGAAGCCCAGTTACATGGTGCACGAAAAACACTTTCGGCATTATTTAAATGATTGATTGTAGCTTTTTGCAAGGCTACATCTTTGCTGTTGCCCTCTGAGGTATACCAATAGAAATCGCTCATGATATCGGATGTAATTTTATCGTTTGCTACCCAAACAGATGCTACAACCGATTTACTACCCAATTCGAGAAACTTACGTGCAAGACTCATAAATCCCTCGGCACTTTCTAATTTACCGGCATTGCTTTGGCAAGCAGACAGAACTGTTAAATTGTTATCTAAATTTAATGGATACAACTCTTCTGCACGAATAGTATCATTTTCGAGTAGTATTCTGCCATTTTTCCCATGCGATATTACTGATATGATATCGTGTTCTGGCAGGTGCTTAAAAAAGTTTTCGCGCGTGGCATGTGTTCCCGATAGTATATCGGTATTGAAGTGTTTTTTTAGGGCGTGAGCTTCATCCATTGAGTGTTCCAATTTTTTACGTGTGTAGTTTGGCACGAATGCAATGGCCTTGGTATTGCTCTGTTTTTGCTCCTGGATAACATCGATCGATGGTGAATAGGAAATTGCATAATCTTCTATCAGGAAATGAATATCGTAAAAGCTTGCCCAATCTGTATGCATGTCGGATTTTGTTAGGCAATGAAATGGTACCAGGTACAAGTATTTGTATGGTACAATTTGCAAGCGCGTAACTTCTTCCGAAAAATTGGGGAGTAGTTTAGAACACAAGTATTTTGAACTGGTGAAATAGCTTGTATAGTCTTCATAACTCGTTCGGTTCTGATCGGCTATGATAAAGTGATAATTCAGCATGTGAGACACGAAAGTAGAATCGATTGGTACAATATCGCAGGTGGTTTTATTCTTGTGTGTTATCAATCTCACTAGTAAGGAATCGGAATAGGTGTAGTTCAAAACAGCAATATCTGCAGGGAGGTTTTTCAACACTTGTGATGGTAAGGTAGTAATGTTGGCGTATAAGTCCATTAAAACCGATTTCTCGTTAATTATTTCATCCAGATCTTTATAGTTATTTGTTAATGATTTTTCGATTCTCAAATCGATTTCTTTCATCTGTACCCTGATTGTGTCCGACAAAGAATTCAGTCTTATTTTTTCAGCTAAGACAGGAGCTTTCAATTTTTCCATTAAAGCAAATGCTTCATCTGGCCGATTACCTTTTACAGCACATTCTATCGCTGATAAGTACAAATTTTTATTCGCCTCTGTTGAATTTATTTTTGTTTTATCGATCAAGTATAAGTTCCTTAATCTCTCATATGCAAAAATGGCATCAACATAGTTCGATTGTGCCTGATTATAAATACCGGCATTGTATAACATGTTGGCCAGTTCTTTTTTTAATTCGATAAATACAGGTGAGGATAGTGAAGCATGATATTTTAGTGCAAGTTCATACTCTTTAACAGCCAAATTTATTTGATTGGTTTTTGCATATAGTTTGGCAAGATTTTGTCTTAATGGATAGTAATCGGGACTATCTTCTAAAAGATGTTTATATATGCTTATTCCAAAGACAGGATCTTTCTTGGAATTGATCTTAGCAATGTTATTTAATATTGAGATTTTATTCCCTGACCGTAACCTAAACGCTTTTTTGTAGAATGATAAGGCTGCATCAAGATCATCCATCTTTTCATATGTTGCTCCAATATTATTATATGTTCCGGCCAATAAGTCTTTTTCTCCAATCAAATGATAAATTTTTTCTGCTTTTGAGAAATAAACCAAAGCCTGATTGTAATCTTTTCTTAACAATTGCACAACGGCCAAATTGTTCAAAATCCTCCCCTTTTGTGTTTCGTTAATTGAGGTTTTAAAAGCTTTCTTAAAGCAAAGTTCAGCCTGTGTAAAGTCTCTATTTCTAAGATAATCTCCACCCCTTGTTATTAAGGAATCTGTTTGAGCATAACCAACTGAAAATGAAAAAATAATGATAACGAAACAAAAAAATCTCATGAGCGTTATATTTGAAGCCGATAGGCAATAGTGTCTATCGTAATTTAATAAAATATAAAAGTATGAAAAATTTTGAAATCCTTTCAGGAATGGAAATGCAAACAGTTAAAGGTGGTGATAATGACAAAAACATCAGTGAAGATGGAACTGTAATTGAAATTCAGTAAACATCAACCTTTCGCTAAATTAAGCCCTGTTTTTTCAGGGCTTTTTTTATAATCACTTTGCTGTATTGTTGTTGTAGTGTTTTTGTAGTATGTTTGTCAAGACATAATTGTACGAAACCCGCCAAGTCGACTACATTATGCGAGGGTTCGGTTCCCACAGGGAACAGGACCCTTTTGTCGCATTGGGAATTTGCGATAATGCGAGTCGCATAAATCGCACGGCTGTAACAATTTAGATATTAATGATATGGACGAGGGTTCACTCTCCCTCCAGCTCCACTTAAAACAACACTCTTAAATCACTTGATTTAAGAGTGTTACTACATTCAAAAAGTTTCATTTTAATTCAAAAGCGGAGACCTATCCGATATCACAAATCTTCTTTTATTAAATAAGACTCAGAATTTCATTCAAAGTACTACTTTAGAATCTGTATTTAATAAAGCCAACTTTTACGATATCCATACATCATAAACGTTTTTTTTAATTAAAAACCTTATTGTTAAAACTAACTCAAAAATAAACTATAAACTTGCTTATTTTTAACCATTGTGAAGATTACATTTTTATAAAATGAATTCTAAGAGCATAAAAAAACATAGCTTAAAACACAAAATTCATCCCTACTTTTATCCAAGTTAAAATTGTGGCTGATTCGTTTAAACAAGGCATCACTTTGGTTTGTACCTGTAAAATTAGTCCAACAATAAGAGCTATAGGTAGGTAAGAACGAAGTGTAACTCTATATATGAATAGAGTAAACATCCACGCCCAAAGGGCATGATATACCTTTAAATAAAGTAAAAAATACAAATAATATCCATGACACCACTGCAGGATTGATTTTTTTCGAATCCCAAATATTTTACATTTCGCTATATATGAAAGGATTGATTAAATTCCTGAAATTCATCTATAACAAAAGTAAAGGGTTGTTTCGTTGATAAAACCTATAAGATGGTCAAACACACCTTTAAAAAATTTAAGTTCGCCCAAAACCTCTACTCTCAATTTGTTCTTTATCTCATCAACAAATTCCTCACGCAAAAGAGCTTCGCTTTTTTTCGACACAAAAAGGTAATACGTAATTAAAAGTTAAAGAATCTACAATTTATTAATTAAAAATCAAACTATATGAAAAAGAGGACAAATAAATGTCCTCTTATCAAATATTTAAAGCAAACTAAAATTTACATAATTTAGCTATACATTATTAATACCCATAATTTTGGCTCATATTATGATTTTCATCTCTTTCTCTTTGTGGAATTGGCAATAGTTCATCTTTATTGTCATCAAAATAGGTAGCCATAACAACTGGTGCTTTTTTATCATATTCTAAACAAGCCGCCTGATGTGATCTAAGAGTTTCTCCCAATATGCCCCATCTATTCAAATCAAATTTACGCCATCCTTCAAAGCACAATTCAAGTGCACGTTCATTTTTTACAGCCTCAAAAAACGCATCTTTCGATAAGTTATCTGGCAGATTATCAATGCTAGCACGATTTCTCACTTCGTTTATTGCATTGTAAGCTTCAGTATTTGGTCCCTCGTTAATTTCATTTTGTGCTTCAGCATGCATAAGATAAACATCTGCATAGCGCAATAGCACCCAGTTGATATCAGTATTGTTAGGATTTTTAGGCGGCTCCGGATTCCAATCTCTGCGCCACTTACCTGGTGCCCACTGAAATTCTTTCTTTCCGGTAAATTGTTTTTTCGATCCATCTTTTAAAATCTCATAAGTAGCAATTGCAACATCTCTTCTAATATCTCCATCTTGAAACTTGTTGTAAAATATTGGAGTTGTATTAATATATGAATTAGCTCGTCCATATGGACTATCGGCATGAGATTTTGGACTATTCCATGTACCAATGATACCAGTATTATCCTTATCGCCTTCAGGGTTATATAATCCTACTTCAAAAATACTTTCATCAGTATTTACAACACCTTCAACATAATTTCTAAAGATTTTCTCATAATCATCACCTCTAAACATTAATTGTCCACGTTCATCAATAATTCTCTGAGTTAAATCTCTCACTCTCTCGTAAGCTTGTTTGTAATCATCCAATCGTTTCTTCTGTCCATCTGTATCAAGATAATAACCTGCACGGCCAAGACAAACACGAGCATGTATCCCTAGAACAGCTTCTTTAGAAGCCCTTTCATTAATCGATGCTTTTTCTGATTGCCAAGGTATAACCACAGCAGCATCTTCCATATCCTTTTCAATTAAATCATATACATCCTTGATATTGGCTCTGGAGATATCCATATTATCAGTTGCTTTCGTAGGCTTGGTTTTAAGAGGAACTGTTCCCCAGTTGCGAACCAAATCGAAATAAATCAAGCCTCTAAGAAATTTGGCTTCTCCAAGGTACATTTCCAATATGGCTTTCTCTTCTTCTGTTCCATTTTTGTACAAATCCATCTCAGGAATTCTTGTTATGGCAACATTTGCACGTTCAATTCCATTCCACAATCGTGACCATACCGTTTCTATCCAACCCAAATTCGGATTAGCTTGATAGTGTGTTATCATATCACGATCATTCTTTAATGTGGTACCTCTCATTTGAGCTACATCTGTATCAACAGTGAATGTCATTGATAAATGTTTTCCATAGGTATCTGCACCTCCCAACACATCATATATACCAAGTACGGCCATATTGGCATGCGCAGTTGTTTTAAAAAATGATTCAAGTGAATATTGAGAAATTGGTTCTTCAACCAATCGATCTTCACAACCTGTAAAAATAAATAGTACACAAGCTGTAAAGGTTATTAATATTTTTATTTTCAAATTTTTCATGATCGTTATTTTTAATAATTACAACGAAAGGTTTACTCCAAAAATTATCGACTTGCTTCTAGGGTAAGCTCCCCAATCTACACCAGGAGTTACACCACTTGAATTACGTGTACTAACATCAGGATCGTAACCTGAATATTTTGTAAATGTATGAATGTTAGATACGGTTGTATAAACACGCATGCTATTTATACCTACTCTTTCCAGAATTCGTTTAGGCAACTTATATCCAAGACTTATATTATTAATTCGCAAAAATGACCCATCCTCGATAATATCAGAATGCAATTTAGGATCTACTCTTCCTGCTCCATCCCATACTGGAATCGTTTTTCCTGCATTCAATTCTTTTAATGCTTCAGGATCAGTAAGCAATATTCCTCCGGCATCAATACTACTCCAGCGTTGCGTTACCTGTGATAATGAATTCTTATTCTGCTTATGGGTTTCGGTATAAGACATTTTGTTGGCATTATAAACATCATTGCCATACGACCAATTCATAAAAATACTTAGGTCGAAATTTTTATACGTGAAAGTATTGGTTATCCCTCCAAAATGAACTGGATTCGTATTTCCTATTATCTTTCTGTCATCATTGGTAATCAAACCATCAGGCTTTCCATCAGGTCCCGAAATATCTCTTAATTTTAAGTAACCAGGTTGAGTAGTTTCGTTTGGATTATAAGCAATTCCGTCTTTTAAAGTATACGTTTGGGTTCCCGCATCATAATTAAAGTCATCCACTTGGTATAAACCAACTTTCTCATAACCATATATGCTTCCAACAGCTTTACCTACTTGCACGATGTAATCATTACCAACATCTCCCCATCCTGATTCTCTAAGGAAGAAATCCTGATCGGCCAATTTTACCACCTCATTCTTATTGAATGAAATATTAAAATCAGTTCTCCATTCAAAATCTTTTCTTGAAATATTAACAGAAGAAATGCTTAATTCTAATCCCTTATTTTTGGTTTCGCCAACATTCCTTAATACAACATCATAACCTGAAGTCATTGGAATCTGTGCTGGCAACAACAAATCTTTTGTATTCGATTGGTAAACATCAGCTACTACTCTTAATTTTTGGTTGAAAAATCCCAAATCCAATCCTATATTCTTAGAATATGTAGTTTCCCACTTCAGGTCAGGATTTGCCAATACTACAGGTGCAACACCTGTGGTTGGTAAATTACCTAAAGGATAATAACCTGATTCAAGCAATGCTAAAGAACGATAAGGTGGAATACGGTCATTTCCACCAACACCATATGACAGTCTTAATTTAAGGTTAGAGAAAATGTTTAAGTTTTTAATAAAATCCTCTTCTCCAGCACGCCATGCAAACGATGCTGAAGGAAAATATCCATATTTATTTCCAGATCCAAACTTAGAAGATCCATCTACACGGAAAGTAGCTGTTAACAAGTATTTGTCCATCAAGGAATAATTAACCCTACTAAAAAACGAAAGTAATCTTTCATCTGTCTCTTCCGATAAGGGAATACTTGGCAATTGAGCAAGGGACAAATCACCTAAGCCAATATCATCATTAGGAAATTTAGATCCTCCAGCTTCAACAAATCTGTTTTTCTTATAAACTTCTTCTTGAGCTACCATCGCATTAAATCGATGAATTTGGTTAAAAGTATTTTTATACGATAAAATGTTGGTATAAGAATAGCTTTGCACATCCGAATTTCTTATCGTTCCATTAGGTCCTCCACCACGCTTAGCTGAAATGGAACGCTCTCCATTAAACCTTTCCCTTCGACTGTCTTTTGCCTGGATTCCAGCGGTAAATTTGTAATGAAAACCTTTCAGAATTTCATAATCCAACATTCCATTAACCTGCAGATTCCGCGTTTCGTTTAATCTATGCTCTGCTTGAGCAGATACAAGAGGGTTTTGCACTACATTTCCAGATTCGTCTTCCAAAAGAGGATCCTCATCTTTTACAACTAAATCTCTATCGTTACCATTTTTTCCAATGGTTGGTCTATATTGAATTGTATGTTTCAATTTGTTAAAGGTAGAAACATCTTCTGATGTTCCCATTCCGTAAACTTCTGAATCAGTATAATTTATACTTACCGAAGCTTTTAGTTTCTCACTAACTTCATGGTCAAATTTAAACTTTATAACATTCTTTTTCAGTCCACTTTCAACCATTATCCCCTCATCATTATTATAAGAGTATGCCAAGTTAAACTTAGATTTATCGGAACCTCCACTTATACTTATTTTGTGATATTGGTTGATTGCTGTTCTGCCAAACATTTCATCCTGCCAATCAATCCCCGGACGATTTTTATACAATCCTTCCAATTCATCCCAAGTGCCATAAGTATTTTGGAATTTCTCAAAATCATCTCCAGAGAGATTACGCTCATACTCTAACAATACAAAATCGTAAGGATTTAAAACATCCAATTTGTTTGCCAAAGATCTAACTCCATAATAACCATCATAATTAACTCTGGTTTTTCCTTTTTGTCCTCCTTTGGTTTTAACCAAGATAACTCCATTTGCTCCCCTGGCTCCATATATTGCCGTTGAAGAAATATCTTTTAACACATCAATAGATTCGATATCTGAAGGATCTAAATTATCCAATCCATCTTCTGTTGGAAATCCATCAATTATATAAAGAGGCTCGTTACTTTGTGTAATAGATCCCCCTCCTCTAATTTTAATTGAGGAAGAAGCACCAGGTGCGCCTTCATTTGTTGAGATTAAAACACCAGAAATACGTCCACTAAGAGCTTGTGCAAGATTGGTACTAGGAACTTTTGCCATCTCATCAATATCAACTGAAGCTACTGAGCCGGTAAGATCTTTTTTCTTCACAGATCCGTAACCTACTGCAACTACTTCATCAAGTTCGGTGACAGCATCCTTCAATACAACATCCACTGTTTTCTTTGCTCCTACAGAAACCTCATGAGATTCATATCCAATAAATGAAAATAGCAATGTAGCATTTGACGCATTCTCTACATTTAAAGAATACTTACCATCTATATCTGTAATAGTTCCGTTTGTGGTTCCTTTTACTATTACATTAACACCCGGCAATCCCATTCCTGATTCATCAGAAACTGTTCCGGTTATTTGCTGATTTTGAGCATAAGCCACCACACACAACAAATAAGTACAACAGATTAAAAAGATTTTTTTCATAAAAGATTTTGCATTAAATTTTTAGTTTACTCAAAATTCTAGCATAAAAGTAAATTTCCATCAATAACCTACGTTGCACAAACGTTTACAGTCCTTTGATTAATTCATCTCTTTCATTCAATTTTGTTGAAATCAACTCAAATTTTGTTGAAAAACACATTTTTTTAACTGAAACTATCTTAATCAATCCAACAAATAGATCACAATACAAAGAAATAATTTACAGACATTTAAAGTTTAAATATTTTCCTTTTTATAACATTTGTAAAGGACTCATCTAATTTTTATATCGGATTGTGCCTATGAATACCAATCAATAGCTAACCCTCGAAAGCTTTCGGGGTATTCAATCTTTTTACTTACGTTCCCGATTGAGTTTTAGCTATCTATCGGCATTATACCGATGTATAAATTAAAAATTAGATGGCATAACATGAGTTCGATTAAAAATAAATCAGAACATTCCAAGCTCTCGATTGGGATGTTCACCTTAATTTTATTTAGTAGGAGATCTTTCATCAACAAATTGAGTGAATTCTCCAGCATTTTGAAGCGTTCTCCAGATAAAAATCCGTTCTCCATGCGGGCTTCAGCGATTTATACTTCAGGGGTCTCTTCTTGTTTTTATCGAGCCGCTTCAGGCAGCTCATCAACTACTTCCTGAACATTCAATCCCTCAACCAATAAAGTACTTCCTTCATTTGCTCGTTTGTACAATTTACCATTCAAGTTAAGCTTTGAATATCCTGTTGACAATCCTATTGTTTCATCAGCATTGGTAATCAACAAATCGGCTGGTTTCGTGGGATCTATTTCTGCTTTAATTGTCCACCCATCAATTTGCAACAGTCCATTCTCTATAATTTTCAATCGAGATTGCAGTTCTTCAGCTTCACCTTCTGATATAATAGTAACTATCCTTAATTTATCTACTTTTTTATTGTTTTTAGCAACAAAACTGTATTGCGCTCCTATCTCTCCGTACTTTTTAGCCAGGTTAATTTTAAAGTCTTCGGTTAGTTCAGGAGTGTACTTGCTTACCCCTGACGAAAGTGGCGTGGAAGAAAATACACGAACACTAGCTGATGCACCTTCTTTGCTTTGCACCGATACCAATCCGTCTTTTGATTGCATTGGATATGTACTATGCAATTGCCAGCTCCATTCTACTTTCTGATCTGCCACAAGATCATCGTAAATGACAAATACTGATGGACGAATCATTACAATGTGTCTTCTGAACCGTTGAAGTCCTAATTTAATTTCATCAGGTAATTCAGGATCATTCATTCTTCGTAACAGGTCGTTCTTTCCACTGTAAGCATTAGATGCATCTCCAACTGTATAGGTTAACCTGTCACCATGAACATACCTTGGAATCCAACCATAACCTGTGCTTCCCTTCACCTGTCCTTGCCCATTAATTAGTACTGTATTGTGTGTATCTGAAGTTCCATATTTGGTTAAACCTCTAATCCCAATAGGAGAAAAAAGCATTTTACCATCAATAACCACATTAAAAGCATTATTGGCAGCATGCGCATGGTTACTTACCTGTCCGAAAGGGCTCGATTTAAAAAACAAGGTATTGCTATTGGATGCATCGTTTACATTGGAATGCATCGCAACAATTCCAACTTCCTTAAAAGCATGAGCCTGAGGAATCGCAGATTTAATTGATGGTAATTCTCTTTGATTAAAAAAAGCATCAAACCAAGCCAGTGTAGGCGGGCCTTGAAAACCATAAGTATCTTCCCTCTTCTTTTGTGAAAGGGAACGATGAGCTTTCGTAGAATACCATAAAGCAGGTTTTATTTCAGCCGCACGAGCCAAAAAGTCCATATATGCAATCGTTCCTTCTGAAGGATTGCCTTTATATCTCTCAAAACTATCTCCAAATCCTGGCATAGAACTACCAAAAGGAACAGCATGAGCAACGTACCATGCATTATTCTCAAACCATGGGTTATTTAAATAATCATGCCCCGTAATACTCTTTAAAATTAACGATGTATTTAAGATACTAAACTGATTGGCTGACATATAATTCGTTCCATTTGCCCAAGCTCCATCTAAGGGGGAGCTTAGTGCCGGAGCTTTAGCAATAAAAACACCATAAGCATACTCAAGCCATTCTTTTGCTTCAGGAATATGATGGAGAATGGCAATTGCTGTTTGAATCTGATAAAAATGGAGTTGTTGCCAAACATGCCCGCTATTGGTAATATTTTCCAATCCATTCACCCACTCGGTATGATATTCGTGTGCACGAACCTGTATGGCTTCTAATAATTTTTCCTTTTGATTTTCAGATAACAGGCCATAACAATTATCAAATACCCAAGCCATATTTCTCATATGCCTGGCATCAGCAAAATGGGTACTGGATGCCAAACCATGCGGTTTAAAAGATGCTGTTCTCATCCCCCATTTCACAGCAGCCTCTCCATATTTAATTTCTCCGCTTATTAAATAGGCAAGCACCATATTTTGGATATAATTTGACATGTTCTTTGCCAATTTTTTAACTGCCTCTTTCTTCGCTTTTGCCAAACCAGATTTTGTCAATGATTTGTTATTAAGCACTTCTGATGGTGGAAGAGCATCAGATTCCTTTGGCACACTCATAGCTAAACCTTTTTTAGCTACACGCATAATACCAGGTACAGCTTCTTGCTTAATTAATTTACGTTTCTGTATATCGACAAGTAATTCAGAATTTGTCAATATTCGCGGATGTGTTTCTGGAATGGTTTGAAAAAGTTCTTCCGCCGTAAGGGTTTCGTATTGGTAAGCATTCTCTTTTATTTGAAATGCATACACATCAGACCATTGATAAGGTGCACCTTTTATCGACCATGCATATTGCCAATACCAGTTTCCTGCTTTTAACTTCTTATGATGATTATAAAAAGCCCATGGCTTATCTTCAGAATGGTAAACCTGGCCTTCAAACTTTGGATTATCGGCAAGCTTAAAGCTATACTTTATATCGTGAGAACGTGTTGGGTAAATAGCACCTGCAATATTCCTAAATTGAATATCTTCTTCGTAAACTGCCGGCCAAATAAAAGTTGGAGGCGAGAAAGAAACATCAGCTCCATTGCCTGGAAATACTTTTTCTCTTTGCAATGGATGTATGGCATTTTCATGATAATTAATTTCTCCGGTTTTTGGATCTATTTGATAAGTTGTTAATGCAATATCCTTGTTGTCAGGCTGTTTGCAAGCATTTAAAATTAACATCAACAATAAAGCTAGTACTGCAAATGGTTTTAGTGTATAATTGGGCTTTAATTTTTTCATCCTACTTGTGTTTTTAATGTTTCACCAATAGTTTAGTCGAGTTAATAAGAACAGAAATACTCAATCAACTATAAGTGCAGGGAGCATAAAACGCTTTGAAAAATAGTTTAGGTGTTCTTCCCACTCTGTTTTATTCTTAAACTGTTTGCTGCCAGTCCAAGTAAAGCCCGAATAGAATTCTACTTTACCATCAATAACCTTTAAATGCATTAAAATATGGCTCTTATCTTTTGTGTCCGATTCAATTTTGGAATATCCAGCAAAATATTTTGGATGGGCGATAACCGAATTTCCAAGCTCCTCTCCAAAATGTGGCGACCAATAGCTAATCCATGCCCCTGTTGTGTCAATCGAAATTTCTCCGAGCTTATCATGCAGAGTAATTCCAGTGGTTAAAGTATCTGATCCATTTACCTTAATTGTAAATTTTGTGAAATTCTCACCATTTACTATTGAAACTGTTTTGTGTTCGGTAACCATTGTATTGCCAACTTTGTAAGGTGCATACGCTAACTCAAATTCAGTTTTTAAAGGGCCATTGCACAAAATATTGTAATTGGTGTAATTCAATGATGAAATTAACTCTCCGTTTAGCATGACACCAGTTCCTCCACATCCACGACTTATGCCAACGTGGTAATTGTCCAGTCCTTCTCCATGATCTTTATGGTAATAGCCTTTTTCCTTAACAAAACCAGCATACCATTTATCAATAATGGGGTAATCAACCTTTTTAAGCCAGCAATCTACTCCACTTGAAAGGGTTCCTCCTTTTTTTCCATCTAAAGCAAGTTGCTGTGCCTTTGGCCCATAAACCCGAAAAGCTACCTTGTCATTCTCCCAGGCAAAGTCATCAATTCTTTCCGGAACAAAACGTGCAAAAGTTCTGCTTTCAGATTTTAAAGTAGAATTTCCTTCTCTTATCTCAAACTTCTTTGTTTCATTTACCTGAAAATCTGATTGAAATATTATTTCATCGAAAATCGAGTCTTGGTTTGTATCTACAAGTTGTGAGATTACTTCAGTTCCTGTTATAGCTTCAAATACCTGCAATTGATTAGATGCAATTTGCAAGTTTTTTATGCCAATAGAAACCAATTCGTTTTTTCGTAAAAGGGGTGATGAATTAGTTACTTTTATGGTATTATTGGCTTGTTTGCAACTTTGAAGTGCGCCAAACAAGAATAAAAATACGAGTAAAAACAGATAGCTTTTATTTCTCATTATTTTATACTTTATTATCAGTTATTAACAAATTAACTTTTTTTATACCTTCTAAATAGTGCCAGCAAGAAAACTCGATGAAATTTTTAAAACAATAAATTCTGGCAGATTTTAATAGCAAAATCAAGAATAAATTATCGTCTTAAAACAATATTATGGTCTGCATAAAATCAAATCCCATTGAGGCCAGTTCTCCTCTTTGTCAACCAAAGTTACAATCTAAGCCAGATGGTTTAACCAGAACAGAATTCAACTTTTTAGTCAACATATCTTCTTCTTTACAGTGGATTCTATGATCGAACAAAGCCTCAAAATCACAAATGCAATATTCATTATCTTTCAAACAAAGATAGCATTTGGTGATTTGAGGCTTGCGCTAGCTATAAATTCTTAAGTGAAAGTTGAGAATCCCAAAAACAATTCGGATCCAAAACATCTTTCTCAATATCTTTAAAGTACTTACACGTTCCAACTTTTAGCTCATAGGTTGCTTCTTCATCGCATACAATCATACCTTTAGGGTGCAACTGCATTGCACTAATTGTCCACATATGGTTCACTCCTTCTTCAATTGCTTTTTTCAAGGCTCTTGATTTTGAATGGCCATTTACAATGATTACAACCTCTTTGGCATCCATTACTGTTTTAACGCCAACCGTTAAGGCATATTTAGGTACTTTATTTACATCATTCTCAAAGAATCGGGAATTGGCCAAACGAGTATCATAATTCAATGTTTTCAAGCGTGTTTTAGAAGCCAATGAAGAACCTGGTTCGTTAAAAGCAATGTGACCATCAGGACCTATTCCTCCTAAAAACAAATCAATTCCTCCTACCGATTTTATTTTTGCTTCATACCTGGCACATTCTTCTTCAACATTCTCTGCATTTCCATTAAGAATATTTACATTCTCCTTTGAAATATCGATATGACTAAAAAAGTTGTCCCACATAAAAGTATAATAACTTTGCGGATGATCTTGAGGAATCCCTACATACTCATCCATATTAAAAGTAAGTACATTTTTAAAGGAAACTTTTCCTGCTTCGTAAAGAGAAATTAACTCGTTGTAAGTGCCAATCGGAGATGAACCTGTTGGCAATCCCAATACAAATGGCTTATCCTTTGTTGGCCTACTCAGCTCTATTTTTTTAGCAATATAATTTGCTGTCCATTTAGATAGCAAATTATATTCCGGTAGTATTATTAATCTCATTCTTTCTCTTTTTTGTTTAAAAAAACTTTTATTTATTCCTGGTCGTAGTCATACTCTTCCTCCAAGCCAAGCGCATCTATTGACCTTTGGCTTGGTCTTGGAGTTTTATCCATTTCTGCAAAGTACTCTGCATTCATCCACTTCATTTCTCCACCTACAACGCGAGGATCTTTTGTTTCAGTAAGATACTTATTCATCTTATCCTGCATTTGCTTTTTAATTTCCAGATAGTTTGCATCAGCCGCAACATTTACCATTTGATCCGGATCTTTTTTCAGATCGTACAACTCTTCAGCAGGTCTTTTTGCAAAAGCAAGATCGAACAGTTGACTAACTCCTTCCTTGTCTTTATTTTCCAGCAAATACATTTTTGCAGGACATGGGTATTGAAGCATATGAGCATCTACATCGCCATACAATGGAGGATCACCAGCAGGCCAGTTGTTTTCTTCATAATTTCTGATGTACAAATAATCTTTTGTTTGGATTGCTCTACCACCGTAACCAGCTCCATTTTTACGTACATAAGCATGTCTTTCCCGCGCAGTCACAACAAAATCTCTCTCTGGCTCGATAACACCTGATTTATCTGATTCAAGAATGTTTACCAAACTTTTCGCAGTCATGTATTCAGGAATTGATAATCCTGCCAATTCAAGGAAAGTAGGTGCCAAATCTGTTAAATAAATAAAATCTTCAACTACTCTTGATCCCTTAAATCTTTCCGGCATCGAAACAATCATTGGAATTTTTGTTCCCATATCGTACAAGTTGGCCAATCCTCTCGGCATTTGCCATCCGTTATCACTACAAACAATTACTATGGTATTATCCAATTGTCCCATTTCTTTTAACAACGAGATATAACCACCCACTTCTTTATCGAAATGCTGAATTTCCGCATAGTAATCGGCGATATCTTCACGCACCTCTTTACAATCTGGCAAATAGGATGGTACAACAATTTTATCAAGATCGATTTTGGCTTTTTTACCTCCGTTTCTTTTAAACGGGCGATGTGGATCTCTTGAACTAAACCAATACATAAAAGGTTGACCTTTCTCACGTTCATTATAGAATTCTTCAAAAGAGTCATACTGATCTCCTCCAGGATTTCTATCTCTTTCACTGGCTTCAGTATCTCCAGGTCCCCAACCTTTGCCTTCATATCCTACAAGGTAACCTGCATTCTCAAGAACATCAGGATACACTTCAAATTTTGCTGGCAATGTTCCCCAAAGGTTTGCACCTTCCTCTAAACGCCAAATATCCTGTCCTGTTAGCATTGATGCACGAGCAGGAGTACATGAAGGAGCCGAACAAAATGCATTTGTAAATCGTACTCCATCTTCTGCAATCTTGTCGATATTAGGAGTTTTTACAACCGGATCTCCGTAACATCCTAAATGATTCCAACTGTGATTATCTGACATTAAAATCAGAAAATTAGGCTTTTTCTCAGCCTTTTTCTTCTCCATTTTACAGCCTCCTAAAAGTGCTGTTCCTGCTAGTGCTGCAATAGATACTGCGACACCTAGTTTTTTTAATTGGATTTTTCCCATTTTATATTGATTATTTTCTTGTTTTATTTTTTACTGAAATTAACAGCTCGCGTACTGTAAGTGTTTTATTATTTACCAATGGTTTGGCCCAGAAAGCAATACTCATTATATAACCCAAAGTAACAACAAGGAATAGCATTGCTAATTTTAATCCGAAAAAATCTCCTAAAGCACCTATAATCAATGGTACCAAAGCTCCTCCAAAAATACCAGAGCAAAGAATTCCTGAAAAAGCTCCATGATGATTTTTTACAGAATTCAATGCAAGTGAAAATATGATTGAAAACATTACTGAGATAAAAAATCCCGATAACGGAAATGCAATTAACGAAAGTTGGGCAGAACCAAACAAAGCCACCAAAACACTCACCACAGAAGCTGTTGTAAATATTTTCAAAACTAATTTTGAGTCAATTAATTTTAACAACAATAAACCCAATAAGCATCCTAACGACATCAATCCCCAGAACCAGGCAATTGCCACAGCTCCTTCTCCTTCCGGATTAATTCCATGATAAGTATCTAAAAATTTGCTCATCCAATTGGCCAAACCTTGCTCTGTTCCAACATAGGCCATTATGCCTAAAAAGAACAGAATTACTTTTTTATCTTTAATAAGTTCAATATAAGTTTTAACAGCTCCTGCTTTCTCATCATCTTTCAGCTCTACCTTAGGTAATTTTACCATACTAATCACAATGATTGTAATCACAAATACAAGTGAAAACAGCCAATACAGTGAACTCCAAGGCAACTCGGCAGGAATTAACACGCTAAGTGTTTCAATAAGCAAGTTACCTCCGCCTTGGTAACCATCCAGATTTGCCATTAAATAAGTATAAACATGAGGGCTTACAAAGGATGCAGCACCAAAAACCAACTGGCCCATTACTGAATAAAATGCAAAATTCTCTTCTCCCCCGGCTTCTCTCATCAGCGGGTTAATAATTACTTGCAACATAGCCATGCCAATACCAATTACAAACAATGACATGAGTGCAACAGTATACACAGGAAAGAGTGCAAACAAAAATGCTCCCGATAGATTTAAGCCAAACGCAATTAACATTGAGGCTTTCTCTCCTAATTTTTCAATCATGGCTCCTGCTGGTGCAGACATAATTCCATATGCCAGAAAAAAAGAAAATGGTAAAAAAGCTGCCATTGTTAGGCTTAGCTGATAATTTTCAATAATGGCAGGCATTATTGGCCCTAGTATATTGGTCACAAAAGAGATTACAAACCAAATACAGAGGATTAAAAAGACTATTAATTTACTTCGTCTCATTTGAATAAAGTTTTAGTATATAAAAGTATTAGATTAGGCTATTCACTTTAGCTAGTTGTTCATGATAATCAAACACAAGAGCTACAGCTCCTAAGAATCCAGCCTTATTGCCCAAGGCAGCAGCTTCAATTTGAGTAAAAACAGATGTTTCTTTCATTGCTAAACTCAATGTACGCTCCCTCAAATTTTCTATATAAAAATCTCCTGCTTCCGAAATTCCTCCTCCAATCACAATTTTCTGTGGACTAAAAACATTAATAAAACCCGCAATTCCCTTAGCCAAATAGTCAAAATGTCGGTTCATAACATTTACTGCAGCTTCTTCTTTTTCCAAGTAACGATTGACAATTAGTTTTCCATCAATTTTTTCAACTTTCAGCTTTTTCGTTCCTTTTATTGCTTTCTTGTAGTCGCGAATTAATGCTGAAGTAGATGCATGAGCTTCCAAACATCCGTTGGCACCACATGAACATTTCTCTCCGTTTACATCAACAATAACGTGCCCCAATTCAGCACCACGATTTCGATGTCCTCCATATAATTTCCCATTTAATACCATGGCTCCACCAACGCCTGTTCCAATAGTAAGAAAAATAGCATCAGATGTTCCTTTCGCATTACCGAAACGAACCTCTGCCAAGCCCATCAAGTTGGCATCATTATCAATTTTAACAGGTATATTCAATTTTCTGGAAAGTATCCCTCCAAGTGGCAAACTCTCCCAATCGGGTAAATTCTCAGCTCCGCCTAAAATCAAACCATTATCAATAACCCCAGGTGTTCCAATTCCTACTCCAAGAATATTTAATTTTTTATCATTAGCCCAAGTTAAAATCTCTTTTACGCAATCTTCTAAATTATTAATTACCAATTCTCGCGAACCATCAGCTCCTGTTGGCTTTATTGATTCATATAATATTGATCCATCCTCATCAACCAGGGCATATTTAATATTTGTTCCACCCAAATCTAAGCCTATAGCATAATTCATCTTGTTTTATTTAATAATGTTTAAGCCACAGAGAAAACACCTTTACCCTGCACATATCATATCAATTTTCAACACCAATAATGCCAGGTATTGTGAAAACAATTACCTAAGCGGAATAGTGCATTTTTACAATATCAAAAGTAGATTAAAACCTGATTCAGGTATTCCATACAAGTTCTTGCACATTTTAATGTTGTTGAATTTCATTTAAACTTTGTTGAATACTCACAGATACTCTATCAATTAACGAACAGCTCAAAGCAAAAAAGCTCTTCGAGTTACGAAGAGCTTTTTTATTATATCATGAAAAACAGTTTACTTTTTATCGAAGTTTTTCTGTAAATATTCCGTAGGCAGATATCCAAAATATTTTTTAAAACTAGTTGAAAAATATGAAGGAGAATTAAAGCCCACCATATAGCTAATTTCTGCAATAGAATATTTGTTTTCTTCAATTAGACTTGTTGCTTTTTTAAAACGAATTTTCTTTATAAAATCAGTTGCAGATTCACCAGTTATTGCTTTCAGTTTCAAATGTAAATTGGAACGACTCATCCCCATTTCGCGAGCAAAAAAATCAACAGATAGGTCTGGTTCTGAAAGGTTGGTTTCCACAATTTCAACCGCTTTTTTAAGCAATTCTTCATCTAAGTTATTAAACGCCATTTTTTCTGGCTGAATTTCTAAAGATTTGGAATAGTACTCTTTCAACCTTTTACGTGACTTAATAATATTGCCGACTTTTGCTTCCAGCAAGTTCATCACAAAAGGCTTGGTAATGTAATCATCAGCTCCCATCTCTAATCCATCAATTTGATCTTCAACCGCAGATTTTGCCGTTAAAAGAATTATCGGAATATGACAAGTTTTGATATTTTGCTTAATCTTCTTGCAAAATGCAACACCATCCATAACTGGCATCATTACATCAGAAATAACCAATGTTGGTTGCTTCTCACTAACAATACTCAATGCTTCTTCGCCATTACTGGCTGAATACACTGTATATTTATCTGCCAAATTCTCTCTCAGATAATGAATAATATCCGGATTATCCTCCACTACTAAAACTGAATCTTTTTCATCGTCCTCTGCAAGTTCTATCAATTCATTTTCTGGAGTATATATATCTACAACAGGTTTAGTTTTGTGACTTTCTTCAATTAAAACCTCTTTTAGTTCCTCTTCGGAATATACACTCTCATTAAGAGGAATCGAAACAATAAATTTTGATCCTTTATCCTTTTCACTGCGAACAGTAATGGTTCCATGATGAAGTTCTACCAATCTTTTTGTTAATGCCAAACCAATTCCCGAACCAGGTTTACTCGTATTTTCATCTATTCTGTAAAATCGTTCAAAAATCAACGATTGCTGATCAACAGGAATACCTTTTCCTGAATCACTTACCTCCAGAATAAGTTTACTGTTTGATTGGTTAATTAGAATTCCGATTGATCCACCTGAAGGTGTAAATTTAAAAGCATTTGATAATAAATTAAATATAATTTTCTCAACATAACTGCTGTCAAAGTACAGGGATACCTTTTCAAAACGAGTATCAAAAGTATAAATGATATTATTTTGCGATGCCACCTCTGCAAACGAGAGATAAATTTCATTTACAAAACTTACAATCTCACCTTTTGCTACCTGCAACTTTAATGTACCCAATTCAGACTTTCTAAAATCCATCAATTGATCTACTAAATTTAAAAGCCTCATGGTGTTTTTGTAAATCATATCATGCTGCTTGTTAAACCAATCATCATTACTCTTGCGCTCTCTTATTTTCTGAAGTGGTGATAATATCAGCGTAAGAGGAGTTCTAAACTCATGCGTAATGTTAGTAAAGAACTGTAATTTCATCTGATTAATTTCCGTCAACTTTTTCTTCTCCAGTCTTTCTACCCGTAATTCATTTTGTGTCCTGATTCTCTCCTTTAACAATCGCAAAGAGATAATAAGTACTACCAAAGCAATTAATACATACACTAAAATTGCATAGGCCGAAATATACCAGGGATCAAGAACAACAATATTAACTGAAGCAACATCTTCTCCTACAACTCCTTCTCCACTAACAGCTTTTACCTTAAATATATATTCACCCGAAGATAAATTTGAGTAGGTTGGACTCATATTTTCTGATGACATTACCCATTCATCTTCAAATCCTTCCAAGATTCTCATATATTTTACTTTATTAGCAGAAATGTAATTGATTGCTGAATACTCTAGCTGAAAAACATTCTGGTTACTTTTTAACACAACAACCTGAGATTGGGAAATGTGTTTTTTTAGCACTCCGGTTTCATCCCCAGGAATTACTCCTTTATTATTGACTTTGAGGTTTCGAAAATGAACCTCATCATTAAAGGGAGTTACTCTTAATTGTTCAGGCTGAAAAATCGTAATTCCATTAATTCCGCCAAAAAGCAATTCTCCATTGGTAGTTTTACAAAATGAATAAGTGTTGAACTGACGGCTTTGGATTCCATCCTCTAAATCATAGTTTTTAAATTTCTTTGAAGATGGGTTAAAACAGGAAAGCCCTTTATTTGTACTCATCCACAACCTCTCTTGTTCATCTTCCAAAACACCATAAATCACATCGTTAGGCAAGCCATCTTTAGTTGTGTAACTTATAAACCTTCTTTCAATCTCATCAAACACATTTAATCCGGCTTTAGTTCCTACCCAAATTCTACCTTTTTGATCTTCTGTAATACAAGTAACCATACCATCACTTAAACTATTAGGGGCGTTTAAATCAGGCATAAATGTTTCGAAAATATTATTTTCAGGATAAAAAATATTTAATCCTTTGGGTGTGCCAATCCATATTCTACCACGAGAATCTTCAAACAAATAATGTATTGCATCAGAACTTAACCTATTTCCTTTAGAATCAACATCAAACAATTTAAACGAATTGGTTTGCGGATCAAATAAATTTAAACCTTTCCAGGTACCAACCCAAATTCTCGATTTTTTATCTAAGAGCAAGGCATAAATACTATTATCAGCCAAACTTCCTTTTCTTTGGCTGTGTTTAAACACTTTGCATTTTCCTGTTCTGGGATCTAGTAAGTTAAGTCCTGATTTGTGAGTTCCCACCAGCAATTTTCCATTGTCGGTAATCACTATGGATTTTAAATTGTTTGAACTCAAAGATCCAGGATCTTTTTCATTATGTGTGTAATATTTTATCTGATTTTTTTTTCTATCCCAATAATTTAAGCCTTTATCATTTGTAGCAATCCACAAATTTCCTTGTTTATCTTCTTTTATTGCACTTGTTACATTATCACTCAAAGAAAAATTACTTCCGTTTTGATTGATTAACTGAAATTTTGTATCCGAACTGTGATAGTAATTAACTCCTCCAAAAAAAGTTCCTAACCACATTCCTCCATGAGCATCTTGATATATGCTTCTTACTGAGTTTTGGCTTAAAGCATAAGGGCGAGAAAACTCCTCGTAATAATTCGAAAAATTGCCTGATTCAGGATCATATATACTTAAGCCAATAAAAGTTCCTATCCAAAGTTTTCCTTCTTTATCAAAACTCAAAGAACGTATGTTATCATTACTTACACTATTTGTGTTATTTACAGAGTGTAAGAACTTTGATACAAGCTTGTAGTTTTGGTCAATACGAAATAAACCATCCCCCTCTGTACCTATCCAAAATCCATTTCTGATATCCTTTTTAATGGTTCTCACCTCTATATCATCATTGGAAATTTCTATTTTTTTAAGCTGAAAAGTTCTTTTATCAAACTCAAACAAACCATAATTGGTGCCAAGTAAAAGGTATTCCTCATTTGGCACTATTACATTAATTTTGTTTTTAAACTCAGCATTGCTCTTTAATTCTAACTTCGAAAATATTTTTTTGTCTGCTTCGTATTCATATATGTTTCCATTTGCAGAACCTATATAAATTGTACCTTTTTCATCCTCTGTAATATCCAATATATGAGAACTCTCATAATTTTCCTTTATGGGAAAATTATAAAAAGAATCATGAGTTGGATTATACAAACTAACACCTCTGTTACCTGCTACCCAAAGATTTCCTTTATTACTTACATAAAGCTTCCTTATATAATTGGAGAGAACAGATGTGCGATCTTCTTTATCGTTTCGATATACTTTAAACTTTCTTCCATCATAGCGATTTAAGCCATCCTGTGTCCCAAACCACATGTATCCCATACTATCCTGCACAATACTCAACACAGTGCTTTGCGACAATCCATCCGAATTTGAAATGTTACGAAATAAATAAGGATTGCTTTTTTGATTTTCCGAACCAACAGATAAAAAGCTAAACAATCCAATACAAAATACAACCAAACACAGTTTTTTCATACTATTCTTTTTACAGATATAAGCTAAATATATCGATTTCCTTACATGCCAATAAACCAAACATCATACAAAAATACACCAACTGTTTTAAAATTGATATCTGACATCCTCTATCAATGCCTATTTAGTAAGCCAAATAGGTTTTGTAAATCAGATCTTTTCTTCTATTGCTGTACTAAAAAACACAAGATAATCTATATTAATCTTTTAAACTTCTATACAAAAGCAAATTTAATGATTTCTTTAAAGCGTATGTAGTCTAGTAATTGGTGTAAATATAAGGTATCACCATACATTTCTTAGCAACTACTTCTTCATTAAAAGAGCATAAATGTATATTATAACAGGTGTTAAAACACATTTTAACAAGTGTCAAAATAA
>JAOARS010000182.1 GCA_025210415.1 Marinifilum sp.
AATATCGGGATATTTCGAGGGGATTTGAGGAAATTTATGCCAAAAGCAGGCAAATTCTTTGAAAAAATCATCTTCATCCAATCTTCACTTTAAAAACTCTTCAAAATATCCTGATTTTCTGTGATAGATATTTTTAATCGAACTCTGGTTATTATTTCCTGATCAGCATAAAGGAACCTTTCTTCGTATACTTTTTGGTTTCCTCCTCTCTACCAACTGCTGTAATCACATAAAAATAAGTTCCCGGCGTGGCCATTTTACCATTTACTTTTCCGTCCCAACTGTCCTCCGGGTTTCTCCATTCGTAAAGCACTCTTCCCCATCGGTTAAATATTATTCCTTTAAAGCTTTTTAGCGATTGTGATTTTACAATCCATTTTCCATGCCTGCTTGGAATAAAATAATTGGCTACCTGAACCAAAGATGTATCAACTTCAATAGGAGTTTTTAAAATCATTTCATCAGTACAGACATCAGGGCCTTTATCAGATTTTACAATGAGCTTTACGAAATAATCTCCCGGGTGTTGGTATGTGAAATCAAACGGATCTTTATCATCAGCTAACAAAATTTCATTTTCGATTAAACTATCCTGAACACTAACGGCTCCTTCTTCAATTCGCTTGTAATCCTGATAAAAATACCATTCATAATCGGTTCCATTAACCGACGAATTCGTAATCGTAACATCCAAAGGAGCTTCTCCTTTTTCAGGATCAACAGAAAAATCAGCTTTTACTACATAAGTATTTGAAGCAATTGCATTCGAAGTAAATTCACAACCATATTGATCAGTAACAACCAACTCATAAGTTTCTTCACCTTCAAAAGCTTCCTGATCGATAAAATTCTTATTGATATTATTGAATGGTAAAGATTGTAAATCTTCAGTAGCAGTTAAAATTTCCTGACTACCTCTCAACAAAGAAAATTTTATTTTCAGATCATTTAAATCAGAAATAACATTCTTCTTGTTTGGTAAGTTATCCACATTCTCGTATTGCAAATTCTTTGGTAAAAAATCAGCTGTAAAGTGTACTCCAATACAATCCACCTGTTTAAAACTCAAACCACTGGTATTGGTATTATTTAAAATCCATGCAACATCTGTTACATCGGTTTCCCCACTTTTTGAAATAACTACTTGATATCGTCCATCTGTTAAATTTGACAATATCGAAAAACCCTGATTAGACTCAGTAATCAAAGGCAATGTGAAATCATTGGTTCCAACTTCCCATTTCGCCCAGTTAAATGTCCAACCTGAGGTTCCATCAGGCGAGTCAGCCCTTAACTCACCAACACCCGTTCCAATGTTGTCGCAAAACACAAAAATTGAATCATTTATTGTGCTGGTATACTCTGTTAATGTTCTATAGCTCGCCTTATCTGCTGAAATTTGAGCATAACTTTTCTCTAACAATGCAGTTGAAAATACTAAAGCAAAAGCAATAAGAAACTTAACGGAATATCTAAAATAGGATTTGATTATCATCTTTATCTGGGACATTTAATTTGCATATCTTAATTTACAATATTAAAAAAAATTAAGCTGTTTTTCCCATATTAATCAATTAATACCGATAAGTATTTAAATTTCTTGCTAATTTCAATACGTTTATTATTGATTTTCAAATTCCCATAGGTATTATATCAACATTGGTTTGTTTTGAAAATGGCACAATTTGAGGCTTAATTTTCAAAAAGAATTCAATATTAATCTACAAGTGTTATTTTTGACACTCGAAATTTATAAAGAAATTGTATAGAATGGAATATTTGAATGAGTTAAACCCTGTTCAGAGAGAAGCTGTTGAAAATTATACTGGCCCTTCGCTGGTTATTGCGGGGGCAGGATCGGGAAAAACCAGGGTACTTACCTACAGAATCGCTCATTTATTAAATCAGGGTATTCAACCTTATTCGGTTTTGGCCTTAACTTTTACCAACAAAGCAGCTCGCGAAATGAAAGATCGAATTGCAAATGTTGTTGGATCGCAACAAGCACAAAGCTTATGGATGGGTACATTCCACTCTGTTTTTTCTAGAATTTTAAGATACGAAGCCGAACATTTAGGTTTCGATTCTAATTTTACAATTTACGATACTCAGGATTCTCGCAACCTATATCGTGCAATCATAAAAGAAATGCAACTCGATGATAAAGTGTACAAACCAAACGAGGTGCAAAACAGAATATCTTCGGCAAAGAATAATTTAATTACTTCTGCGGCCTATGCAAATAATGCAAAAGCACAAAAAGCTGATGCCGAAGCTAGAAAACCCAGAATATGGGAGATCTATAATAAATATTCGCAAAGATGTAAACAAGCCAATGCTATGGATTTTGATGATTTGCTTTTGCAAACCAACATCTTATTTAGAGATTTTCCGGAAGTTTTAGCCAAATATCAGGATAAATTCAATTATTTATTGGTTGACGAGTACCAGGATACCAATTATGCACAATATTTAATTGTGAAGAAGTTGGTAGAACAGCATAAAAACATTTGTGTGGTTGGCGATGATGCTCAGAGTATATATTCATTCCGCGGTGCCAAAATCGAAAACATTCTAAATTTCAGAAACGATTACCCTAACTATCAACTCTATAAGCTTGAACAGAATTACCGTTCAACACAAAATATTGTAAATGCTGCCAATAGCATCATTCACAAAAACAAAGGCCAAATACAGAAAGAATCATTTTCGGATAACGAAGAAGGTGATAAAATTAAAGTCGTAAAAGCATTAACCGATCATGAAGAAGGTTATTTAATTTCGAATGATATTTTCGAAACCCGAATGCGCTCTCACTGTGCTTATCAGGATTTTGCAATTCTATACAGAACCAATGCACAATCGAGAATTTTCGAGGAATCTTTACGAAAGCTAAATCTTCCATATAAAATTTATGGTGGTTTGTCTTTTTATCAACGTAAGGAAATTAAAGACCTTTTGGCTTATTGCAGAATGGTTGTAAATCCACATGATGAAGAAGCTATAAAAAGGGTAATTAATTATCCCAAGCGTGGTATTGGCGCAACTACAATTGCCAAATTACAAGCTGCTGCAACTCAAAATGTGGTAAGCATGTGGGATATTATTTGCGAGTTACAACAACGTCCTTATGGTTTAAATGCAGGTACGATTACAAAAATCACAAAATTTGTCGACTTAATTAAAGGATTTCAGGCCCAACTGGAAACCGAAACTGCTTTCGATTTGGCAAACAACATTGCCAAATCAACAGGTATAATTAAGGAATTGTACAACGACAGATCACCCGAAGGCGTTTCAAGGCATGAAAATATTCAGGAATTATTGAATGGTATTCAGGAATTTACCCAAAATGCTCTGGAAGAAGGGCGCGAATTACATTTATCAATTTTTTTGGAAGATGTAGCATTGCTAACCGATCAGGACAACGAAAAAGATGAAAACAGAGATAAGGTAACTTTAATGACCATTCATTCGGCAAAAGGATTGGAGTTCCCATATTTGTATATTGTAGGTTTGGAAGAAGAATTATTCCCTTCGCAAATGGCTACAAGCACTCAACAAGAGCTTGAGGAAGAGAGAAGGTTGTTTTACGTAGCAATTACACGTGCTGAGAAAAAAGCAACTCTATCTTTCGCAAAATCAAGATACAAATGGGGAAATATGAGTTATCCCCGACCAAGTAGGTTTATACGTGAAATTGACGAGAAATATTTGGAGTTTGCTTACGAACAAGAACCTGAATTTTCAGGAAATGGCCGTGACAATTACCAAAGTGAGACTGAATTTGAAGTTCCAAGCTCTCCCGGTAGGTTTCAACAAAAAAGAAGTTTTTCGGCTAAACCTAAACTAAATCAACAAGTTTCGCGCATTAAGCAAAGTAGTAACGAAAATGCCGATCCAAATTTTACACCATCCGATCCTGATTCAATTCAACCAGGAATGGTTGTAGAACATCAACGATTTGGGAAAGGCAAGGTTCTGCAAATGGAAGGAAGCAAGCCAAACATTAAAGCAACCGTCTTTTTTAAAACTGTTGGACAAAAACAACTTTTGCTTAAGTTTGCAAAACTTAAAATTGTAGGATAATTCGCTCACAATTTGTATTGATTAAAGAAAACACATACATTTGCAATGAGTTCTAAGACTTTCTGAGCTTGTCGATTACCAAAAACGATACGTTAAAATTCTTATTTACTTCATTAAAATAAGCGACAAATCAGAAACAGTCACTACGAATTAATAAGAAACAAACTTCAATTTTACGATGGTACCAGTTGCGCTAAATTAACGCATTTTACCTGTTGTTTATATAAATTGATTACCGTAATTAACACAACTGAATAAATGGATTACAATTCGAACAGGAAACACCTTGTACTTCCTGAATATGGACGAAACGTTCAGAAAATGGTTGACTTTGCTCTAACTGTAGAAGACAGAGAAGAAAGAAACAGAGTAGTTAAAAGTATTATCGCCATTATGGGTAACATGTATCCACACCTTAGAGATGTTAGCGATTTTAGACACAAACTTTGGGATCATCTTGCCATAATGTCGGATTTTAAATTGGATATTGATTCTCCTTTCGAGCTTCCCACCAAAGAAAAGTTAGCAGAAAAACCCGAAAAAGTTCCATACAACAATCAACGAATTAAATATCGTCACTACGGTAAAACAATTGAAGCTTTAATTGCAAAAGCAATAGAAATTGAAGAGCAAAAAGAAAAAGATGCTTTGATTCTAATGATTGCAAACCACATGAAAAAATCTTTCATCAACTGGAACAAGGACAGTGTACCTGATGAGAAAATTTTTCAGGATATCGTTGAACTTTCTAACGGGAAATTGATCATCCCTGAAGAATTGAAACTGCGCGAAACCAGAGATAAAGATTTCTCGCAAAAGAATAAGCCTAGAAAAAAGCATAGTGGCGGACATAGAAACGATCATCGTAAACACAACAAGAACAGATAATTATACAGAGCCGGTTTTAAGCCGGCTTTTTTATTCGTTAAGCTTTACTTTTCGGTTTTTTCCATCACTTTTATGATTATCTTTAACCTATCATTCACACCAAAACACAGACCAAATGAGTACTTTCGAAATAATTGGAGGTCAACCGCTAAAAGGTGAACTAACTCCACAGGGAGCAAAGAATGAGGCTTTACAAATTCTTTGTGCAACATTATTAACCCAGGAAAAAGTAACAATTCATAACATTCCAAATATCCTTGATGTAAATAAGCTGATTGAACTTTTATCTGATCTGGGCGTTAAAGTTTCGCAAGAATCAAAGAACAGCTATACTTTCAAAGCCGAAAATATCAATTTAGAATATTTAAATTCTCCCGAGTTTGTAAAAAAAGGATCTTCTCTTCGAGGATCAATCATGATTATTGGGCCACTATTGGCTCGATTTGGGAAAGGATATATTCCTCGTCCGGGTGGCGATAAAATTGGCCGAAGAAGGTTAGATACTCATTTTATTGGTTTCCAAAAGCTTGGCGCTGAATTCAATTTTAATCAGGGAGAAAACTTCTACAGAGTTGAAGCAAAAAAACTGAAAGGAACTTATATGCTTCTTGATGAAGCTTCGGTAACAGGAACAGCCAATATAATTATGGCTGCAGTTTTGGCCGAAGGCATAACTACCATTTACAATGCAGCTTGCGAACCTTACATTCAACAACTGTGTAAAATGCTAATTTCGATGGGAGCTAAAATAACTGGTGTTGGCTCTAACCTGTTGGAAATTGAAGGTGTAAATGAACTTGGTGGTTGCGAGCATAAAATTCTTCCGGATATGATTGAAATTGGAAGTTTTATTGGTTTGGCTGCAATGACTAAATCTGAAATTACAATTAAAGATGTTGCCTATAAAGAATTGGGAATGATTCCGGATGTATTTCGCCGTTTGGGAATTAAAATGGAACTTAGAGGTGATGACATCTATATTCCAAAACAAGAAAATTACGAAATTGAAACTTTTATTGATGGCTCAATTTTAACTGTTGCAGATGCTCCTTGGCCAGGTTTAACACCCGATTTACTAAGTGTTTTTCTTGTAGTTGCAACACAAGCAAAAGGAAGTGTTTTAATTCACCAAAAAATGTTCGAAAGCCGTTTGTTCTTTACGGATAAATTAATTGATATGGGAGCACAAATTATTCTGTGTGACCCTCACCGGGCTACTGTAATTGGCTTAAATCAAGAAAATCAATTGCGACCAACAACTATGGTTTCACCAGATATTCGTGCAGGTGTTGCACTGCTTATTGCAGCTTTATCGGCCGAAGGAAAAAGTACAATTCATAACATTGATCAGATTGACAGAGGGTACGAAAACATTGACTTGAGACTAAATGCAATTGGTGCAAATATCAAACGAATTGTTAATTAACTATTCTTTAACAGTTTAAATAACTAGATATGTCTACTTTTAAATTCGAAATTAGATTATTAACAGTTAATTAAATACGAATATGAAAAAGTTTAAATATACATTTCTGATTCTTGCATTTTTCTACTCAATTACCGCTTTAGCCGGAGATAAAGCAAAAGAGGGTTTTAATGTTGGAGATAAACTCCCTAATATAATCGCCAAATCAGTTAATGGTAAAAATCTAAAATTAAGCACTTTAAAAGGGAAAGTTGTATTGGTTGATTTTTGGGCATCTTGGTGTCCTCCTTGTAGAGCTGAAAATCCTCATTTGGTTTCGGCCTACAATAAATTTAAAGATTCTGAATTTAAAAACGGCAATGGTTTCGAAATCTACAGCTTTTCATTGGATAAAAAACATTCAAGCTGGAAAGCAGCCATATCTAAAGATAAATTAAGTTGGAAATATCACGTAAGTGAATTAAAAGGCTGGGATTCTCCTACCTCAAATAAATTTGGCATCAACTCTATTCCTGCCAATTTTCTTATCGATAAAAATGGAATTATTTTGGCTAAAAATTTACGAGGAGCAAGCTTAGAAAATGCCTTGCACAAATATCTTAAAAAATAATTCGAATAAAATATTAAAATCTAAAACTGGTGCTTACACTGTAAGTACCAGTTTTTTTATTCAACAAAACTTCAAATGCATAATAACCTGAACGAAAACAGCTAAAAAAGGAAATTATTACAGTTTCAAATTCTATCTTTGTGCCAATTTGTCGCAAAGGCACAAATTGGCAGGTTATTTGTTTACTACTGCCGTGTAATTTTAGAACGCTA
>JAOARS010000183.1 GCA_025210415.1 Marinifilum sp.
CGGCTACCTTCAGTTACATTTCCTAATTTATTAAGAAGAATAACTTCGAAAATATCGGCTTCTTCAATTAAATTATTGGTTTTCGATCGTAGCTTGTGATTGTACACTTTTGCAGTTGGGGTAGGCCTTTCAGCCTGATGAATTAATGTTCGTACACCATTTTGATACTGATTTTTAGTTGGGTAAGAATGACGAACAAAATAGGCGTAAAAATTTTTTTCCTTTGTTCTAAAGTTAAAAACAAGCTTAATGTTTCCTGTTTCACAATCATTTTTTTCAACCAGGATTTTAATACATTCCTGCAATTGGTTGAAATTGTACATTACTTCTACACCAACCTTTTTAGCCGATTTGGTAAGCCGGGAGTAATGTTCACAAAGAAATATGGCTTTTCCTGATACAATTCTTACAACTTCATACAACGAGGTGCCATGTACAAGATAACTGTCTTTAAAGTTTTCAGTAGCTTTAAGTTTATCATTGTGCAAATAAAGATATCGGAAACATTCGCTCATAATCGTATCGCCTCAAATCAGGTTATTTTACAAATAAAGCGTATTTAGCTAGTTTATCCAACTCTAAGCAGGTTATTAGTCCTTGATATATCGGTATAATTTGTATTTTAGCACATATCAAATTAAAAAAATACTTATGGCAAGCAAAAAAGAATTCAAAAAGGATGTGAACTTCCTGACGAATGAAATTGTAATGAGAGGAATGATTCATCTTGAATTTTTCGGAGATAAAAATTCTGAACAAATTTTTGAAATCATGAATAACGCGGTTAATTCGAGAAATGATTACATCGCCAGAATAAATCAAAGATTGACAGGAAAAGATGCTAAGGAAGTTAAATCGCACTTTAAATCGATATATGATGATTTGTTAAAATCAACACACGAATTATTGGAAAAAATCGATAGTTTGGATATTAAGGTTAATTAAAATAAAAGGAGTTTGATGTGCTTGAATCAAACTCCTTTTTAATTTTAAGGCTTTCTAAAAGTTCCTACACCAGTAAGAATTGCTTTGGCAAGTTGCTCTTCATCACTTCCTTCGCCTTGCGATAAATGCCACATGGTATGAATAACTGGCCCGATTTCATCCAATTCAAATCGTCCGGTCCAACAAGCAATTGATCCATACTTGCCAAAATCAACCATAAAAGCAATTACATTATTATTGATTTTACCACTGATTTCGAACTTTTCTTCAAATTTTGGCTGACCAATTGCGGTTTGAAAAGTACCGCTAACATGGTTGTCAACCACAGCTAAATCCATCTCGGAGTTGTACTGATTTCTCCATTTTCCGTTTAGATTAATTGTCATATCGTTAAAGTTTAAAGGTGATTTTATATTGTATACTGAAGTTAGCTCGAAATAATTAATCATCAAAATTAAATCGATTTACTTGTATATATATTTCTCTTTAACACCTTTAGAGTTCACATAACCGCGGTACATTCCCGAAGTATTCATTTTCATTGCCGGATTACCAAATTTATCTAAAGCAACAAACCCTCCTGATCCATCAATATTATTTAATTTATCCATTACGATATCGGTCGCTTCATTCAAGCTTAAATTTTGATACTCCATCAATGCAGATATATCCTTGGCAACACCAAGCCTGATAAAAAATTCTCCATGTCCGGTACACGATACAGCACAAGTGTTATTATTTGCGTAAGTTCCGGCACCAATAACAGGAGAATCTCCAATTCGTCCGAATCGTTTATTGGTCATTCCACCAGTAGAAGTTCCTGCTGCCAGATTACCATTTTTATCCAACGCCACACAACCAACGGTTCCATGTCGGTCCGTTCTTGTCATTTCACGTTCTTTGTTCAGGATTTGTTGAAGATAATTCCACCTCTTTTCTGTAAAAAAATAAGAGCTGTCAACTATGCTTAAGCCTTGTTGTGAAGCAAACAGAGATGCACCTTCGCCACTTAGCATTACATGTTCCGAATTTTCCATCACTTTTCTCGCAGCACTTATGGGGTTTTTAATATCTCCAACACCAGCAACAGCACCGGCATTCAAATCTTTTCCCCACATTATCGAAGCATCAAGTTCATTTTTCCCGGAGTGAGTAAATACAGCTCCTTTACCAGCATTAAACAGGGGAGAGTTTTCAAGAATATGAATGGTAAGTTCAACAGCATCGAGGGCTGAACCTCCATTTTTTAATACAGAATCTCCAACAGTTAAAGCTTCATCTAATTTGTCGTAATATTCTTTTTCTCTCTCCGGGGTTATATTTTTTTTCAGAATGGTACCTGCACCACCATGTATACAAAGTGCATATTTTAATTTTTCCGGTTCTTTTGTTGAAGTTTTGCACGAAAGAATTGAGATTGCAATTAATGCTGATAACAGCAAGTTTACGTTTTTCATGATTTGCTTACTTTTGGATAAAAAAATAGTGTCAAAAAATAAGATTGACACTAAATTAGTTTTTTGCAGGATAATATTTTAGCGCATTTGCAGAAACTTAATTCTTTTGGGGCATATTTTTCTCTATAATAGCCAATAACTCTTCCTCGGTGTAAGGTTTAGCAATAAAAGCATCGCAGCCAGCCTCATTCATGTTATTACTTTCATCGCGAAAAGCGTAAGCCGATTGGGCAACAACAGGAACTTTTGGGTTTTGTTTTTTTATTTCTCTCGTAGCCTGGTATCCATTTATTCTTGGTAATTGAATATCCATTAGAACCAAGTCGAAATGATTGTCTTGAAATTTTTCAACAGTTTCCACACCATCTTGCGACCATGTAACATTGGCGTTTACTTTTTTTAAGACTTCGTTAATGTATAAAAAATTTGATTCAACATCTTCAGCAACAAGTATGTTTTTGCCCGAGAAATCGAGAGGGTTGTTTCCCTTTGATGTCGTTTTTGTTTGTACAATTGTTTCGTCATCAATTAAAAATTCAACATAGAACTCACTTCCCTTATCCGGGTCCGAAGTAAACCAGATTTTACCATTAAGAAGCTCTGCTAAGCTTTTTGATATGCTTAATCCAAGGCCGGTTCCTCCGTGTTGTGCGCTATTATTGCTTGCTTGTCTGAATCGATCATATATCAATGGTTGATCTTTATATGGAATACCAATGCCAGTATCTTTAACAAAGAATCTTAAATGATCTTCAATTAACTCAACTCCAAAATCAATTCTACCACAATCAGTAAATTTCATTGCATTACGAAGCAAATTACTCAAAATTTGCTTTAATCTAATTTGATCTGAATGGATGGAAATGTTCTCAACATCTTCAGGAATATGCAAATTGATCTCTAAACCAGATTTCTCCGATTTGTACTTTTGTTCTTCAAACATTTGTCGCAATTCTTCAAGCACAGGGTAAATATAGAAGTTGGATTTCCTGATTTTTAACTGTTTCGATTCAATCATCGAAATATCAATAATATCGTTTACAAGATTCAGCAAAATGTGGCCGTTGTCATTAATAATATTGGTATAGTATTTATGCTTTTCTTTCGAGTTTGTGAATGTCATCAATTTCGAGAAACCAATAATGGCATTCATTGGAGTTCGAATTTCATGCGACATATTTGCAAGGAATGAGGTTTTTAATCTATTGGCTTGTTCCGCTTTTTCTTTAGCTTTTAATAACTCTAAAGTTCTAACTTTAACCAAGCCTTCCAGATTTCTTTTGTGATCGGCTAATAAGGATTCAGCTTTTTTACGTTCTTTAATTTCAGTGTTTAGTTTTTTGTTGGACTTTTTAACCACCAAATAAAATCTATAAATGATAGCAGAGAAAAGAACAATCAACCCAACAATAACAATTAAAAATGTATTGGTTAATCTTTCTTTTTTTAGTTTCTCTTCTTTTAAGAACTGCTCCTTTGCATGTAAACGAACCAGATTTTCTCTCTTTTCTTTTTCGTTTTGCATTTGAATCCAACCAATTCTGTTTTCGGCCTGAGCATTGTAGAGCTGATTGTATATGTTTGCGTAATCCTTATAATATTTAAGCGATTGGTTAAAATCTTTCTTTTTTTTGTATATATCCGACAGATTCTTGTAGTTTTCTGCCATCAACGTTTTTCGGTTAATTTTAGTTGCAAGATTTAAACTGTTTTTCAAGTAATGAATTGCATTATTTGTGTCATTTTTAGCTTTGTATAACTCAGCAAGGTTGTTGTATACAGATCCTAAGCCACCAATGTTTCCTGTACTTTTATTAATATCAACAGAAAGATTAAAATACTCTTCGGCTTTCGGTAAATTATTTTTCTTCACATAAATAAGCCCCATGTTTGTATAACATGAAGCAATACCTTTAAGATTGTTAATGCTTTTTTGAATTTTCAGCGATTTCTCGTAATCGCTTAATGCCAAATCAAACTTTTTTTCTTGCAGGTTAGCATTGCCTACCTTACGCAAAACATTAGCCGTACCTTTTATATAGCTTATTTGTTTGTAGATATCAATGGCGTGATTGTAGTTTTCAATAGCCAGCTTATAATCTCGCATCGAATATAAAATCAAACCTAAATTTTCATAGCATTTGGCAATGTTCTTTTTTGAATCTAACTCTTTAAAAACTTTTAATGCTTTATGATGATATTCAATGGCTTTGTCGTTTTGAGCCATTGATTGAAACACTTCGCCAATTCCCATATAGGCACTGGCTATACCATTTTTTGACCCCAGATCATAACTTAGGTTTAACGATTTTGTATACAATTCGATGGCAGTATTCCTATTGCCTAAAGTGTTTTGAAGGGTAGCCAGTTGGTTTAAACTGTAAGCTATGTTTTTAATGAGTTGATTTTCTTCTCCTAATTTTAAGGCTTTATTAAAATACTTAATTGCAAGTTTGGTTTTGTTAATTTCCTTATAGGTTGTCCCAAGCGCATTTAAAGAATAACATATTCCCGAAATATTCTTGTGTTTCTTATTTAAATTCAGCGCTTTTAAATAAAATGTTAAGGCCTCGGTGTAATGGCAGGTTTCAAACTGAATATTTCCTAAAGCATTATAACTGTATGCATAAGATAGCGTATCACGCTTATATCTTTTAAGTTCCAGGCTTTTATTGTAAAAACTATCGGCCTTGGAATAATTGCATTTAAGAAAATTTAATTCTCCAAAGTAACTGTATAAAAAACTCATTCGAGTTGTGTCTCTTACGCTTTCCCAGTAATCAAACGATGTGTTAAAACAATTTTGAGCTTTTTTAATTTCTCCCTGGTAAAGATAAATACGCCCCATTAATTCGTTTGCAGATGCAAACTTGTCCATTTGTTCTGTTTCTAATGCCTTATCCGCTAAAAGTGTTGCTGCACTTAATGCTTTAGGATTATTCTTGTAGTAATAGGATTCAGCTTCAATATGCAATTTGTGTAAATCTGAAGCTTCATTTCTTTTATCAAGAAAAGCAGACTTGGGGAACGGGTAGCCATAGGTTGTTGTTACAACACATACAAGCAATAGGAGAAAGTTCTTCATTCGTTTGGGCATAAGAATGTTTAGATACTTTTTAATTAGTTAACATTATAGGGTTTCAAAGAATAATAGCTCAAATTTATTCACACAAACTAAAACGATAAATCTGTCTGAATATTGTAATCATTCAAAGGTAAACAATGCTTATCAGATTGATGTTAAATAAGCTCTTGTTTTTGAGAGACAGGATAATGTTAGGTGTGAACGACTTTTTTTACTTTACGGATAGCAATTCATTTTATTCCTATTATCTTTGCGGATTCAGATTGAGGGACTTAATATCATTAAAATTTGTATGAATTATGGCAATTTAATAACAAGTCCTGTTTTAAGATAGAATTTTAAGTAGAATTCGAAATACAGAATTTCCAAATGAGTATTGAAAATATTATTAAAAGCAAAGTAGTTGAGGCCGTAAATTCGTGTTACGGGCAAGGTATTGAGGAGAAAACCGTTCAAATTCAGAAAACCCGACGCGAGTTCGAAGGTGATTTAACTGTTGTTGTTTTTCCATTCCTGCGCTTTTCTAAAAAGTCGCCAGAGGAAACAGCTAATGACCTTGGGCAGTTTTTAACCGAAAATATCGAAGCGGTATCAGCATTTAATGTTGTGAAAGGATTCTTGAATTTGGTAATTGATAATTCACATTGGATTTCTGTACTGAATGAAGCTGTAAAAACTGAAAACTACGGATTTACTCCATTAGCGGAAGGAGCTAAAAAGGTGATGATTGAATATTCTTCTCCTAATACCAATAAACCACTTCACTTGGGGCACATTCGTAACAACCTGTTAGGATATTCGGTTGCCCAGATTTTAAAAGCTAACGGTTACGAAGTTATAAAGGTGAACTTGGTAAACGACCGTGGTATCCACATCTGTAAGTCGATGTTGGCCTGGTTGCGATTTGGCGAAGGCGAAACTCCTGAATCAACAGGTATTAAAGGTGATCATTTGGTAGGTAAATACTATGTGAAATTCGATCAGGAATACAAGAAAGAGATTGAAGCCCTTGTTGCTGACGGAATGGAAGCAGATGAAGCCAAAAAGCAAGCTCCACTTTTGTTAGAAGCTCAGGAAATGTTGCGTAAATGGGAAGCTGGCGATGAAGAAACA
>JAOARS010000184.1 GCA_025210415.1 Marinifilum sp.
ACCTGATACTGCATCGAACTGGTGAAGATTTCCACTAGCTGTACCTTTTACCATGATAATAGAGGTAAACTTTCCAGTCTCATTGAAAATTTGCTTTCCGATAAATTGATCCTGAAAAGCAGGAGTAGAAATTTCGGCCCCCAAACCAGGTGTTTCGCCTTGGTGAGCAAAAGTTGCTCCATAAATGGTATTTCCATCTTTTTCCATCGCGATGTATCCCCAAAGTGGCCCCCACATTCCTTTACCTCTTACTGGTAAAATCATTTTTTCGCCAACACCCTCTTTGTTGAAAACAAAAACAGGTAAATTTCTTTCTTCAAGAGCTTTTTTAGATTCTCTGTTCAAATCAACCTTAAAGGTTGCATCTTTATCTTCCGATTTCACAATTCCTTCCGAGCTAACAGTAAAAGCCTTCACGATATACTGATCATACAACTTTTCAGCATCGGCAGGAGTAGAAGAAACACCCACAGCATTAAGGATGTCTTGCTTTTTCTCAATTTCCCTGTTTTTGTTCTGACGAGGTTTTAATTGTAAAGCAGTAAAAGAAAGAACTGCGGCTACAATCAGTACCATTACAGAAGCATAAAGGAAAGTATATGTATTACTATTCGTATTCATGTCTTAGTTTGATTATTTGATTAAGCTTTCACCTTAACTCGTTTCAATCTTCTCTTCACATTGCCCTGTACAACATAGTGGTCAATCAATGGCGCAAATGTGTTCATGAAAAGAATTGCCAACATCATCGCTTCGGGGAAACCTGCATTAACAACGCGAATTAATACTGCAAGTAATCCGATTAGGAAACCATAAATGTATTTACCACGTGTAGTTTGAGTAGCTGATACCGGATCGGTTGCCATGAACACAGCACCAAATGCAAATCCACCCAAAAGAAGGTGTTGATATGCAGGAATATCAGTCATATAAGCATTTACTCCAATTAAATTGAAGATGGTTCCCATTACCAATCCTCCTGCAAACACAGACAGCATGATTCTCCAGCTACCAATTCCTGTTGCAATAAGGATAACAGCTCCGATTAAAATTGCAAGTGTTGAAGTTTCTCCAATTGATCCCGGGATCAATCCAACAAACATATCCCATGAATTACTCAAATGTTGTTCAATAATTGAAGTAGCAGACTCTGAACCTCCTTTAAAATCAGCCAAAGAGGCAGCGTGTGCCAATGGAGTTGCTCCTGAAAAGCTATCTGCTTTTTCTGCGATCCAAACAGCATCACCAGACATTTTTGATGGGTAAGCAAAGAAGAAGAATGCACGAGCAACCAAAGCCGGGTTCCAAATGTTCATTCCGGTTCCACCGAATACTTCTTTACCAATAACAACTGCAAAAGCAGTTGATACAGCTACCATCCAAAGTGGAGCTTCAACAGGCATTACCAAAGGAATTAACATACCAGAAACCAGAAATCCCTCGTTTACGGCGTGCCCTCTCATTTGCGCAAATGCAAATTCAATTCCCAAACCAACTACGTATGAAACTACAACAATTGGTAATACTTTGATTAAACCATACACAAACATATCCATCAAACCAACAGTTTCGCCAACTGAAAGGAAGTGCTGGTATCCGATGTTGTACATCCCGAACAACAAAGATGGAATTAAAGCCATAACCACTACAGACATGGTACGCTTCAAATCGATAGCATCCTTGATGTGTGTACCTGTTTTGGAGGTATGATCAGGAACAAATAAGAAAGTTTCAAAAGCGTCGAAAGTAGACTGCAACTTTTCAAACTTGCCCCCCTTTTCAAATAAAGGTTTCTTTTTATCAAGAAATTTTCTTAGTGCTTTCATTGTATTTTTTAAAGTTTTAAATACTTGAAGTGCCTAAAGTTGAAAGTTATAAGTTAAATATTCCGTTTTTAACTTTAAGTACTTGTAACTTCACGGACTTGTAAGTACTAACTATTTTTAGCTCATTTCTTTAATCATCAGATCAATTCCCTTACGTACAATATCCTGCACATCGATTTTTGAAGTACAAACGAATTCGCATAAAGCAAAATCTTCAGGAGCAACTTCATAAATCCCCAATTGTTCCATTTGATCGATATCTTCAACCAAAATAGATTTGATTAGGTGTACAGGCAATACATCCATAGGAAGAACTTTCTCATACTCTCCGGAAACAACGTAAGCACGGTGCTCTCCATTTAGGTTAGCATCCAAACGATATTGTTTGTTTGGGGTTAACCAAGAGAAAAAGGATTTTGACATTGAGAACTTGTTAAGACCAGGTAAAGCCCATCCCAAGAATTCATGTTTATCTCCTTCAGGAATAACTGTAATTTGAGAATCATACATCCCAATGAAACCATCTTCCGGAATATGCTTACCAGTTAATACGTTTCCTGAAATTACACGAATCTTCTCATCATCTTTCAGTTTTCCTTTTAATATGTTTCGAACTGAAGCTCCAACAATGGTTTCGAAGTAACAAGGTGTTTTAACTTCAGAACCACAAAGGGCAACTTTACGACTTACATCGTAAATGCCTTTTTGGAACAAGCGGCCAATAAATACAACCTCTTGCGGACGAACAACCCAAGCAAGCTCTCCTTTGTTCATAGGATCGATGTGGTGTATTTGAACACCAACATTACCTGCCGGATGAACTCCTGCAAATTTGTTTACAGTCGCATTTTTTACTTCTGAAAACATTTTTGCCTGGTTCAAGTTTGGATTTACATTCAAATGAACTTTTCCATCGGTAAGTTTTGCAAGAGCATCAATGCCGACCTGAAATGCTTCAGCATTTCCTTCCAAAAGGAAATCAATATCGGCAGCCAAAGGTGCTGAATCGAAAGCAGAAACGAAAATTGCTTTTGGCGCATCCTGTGGTTTCGCAATAACATCATACGGACGTTGACGAATGAAAGCCCAAAGACCACTTTTCAGTAATTCTTCTTTAACCTCATCGCGCGAAAGACCATTCGGATCAGCTTTTTTAAACTCTTCGTATTGGATTTCTGCGTCGGCTTGAACAACTACTTCTAAAATCTTTCTTCGCTCTCCTCTGTTTACGGCTATTACCTTACCACTCACCGGAGATGCAAAATTAATTTCAGGGCAATACTTATCAAAAAACAAAGGGCTTCCAGCCTTTACTTCAGTATCAACCTTAACTTTTAATTTTGGTGTTAATCCAGGAAAATCGGTAGGTTTAATTGCGTATGTCTCAGAACGATCAGCTTTTTCAAGTACTTTTTCAGCCTTTCCTATCAGCTTAATATCTAAGCCTTTTTTGATCTTTTTAACTTCAGACATGTTAAACTATTTGATTTTATTAATTTGCGTCAAAAATAAATAAATAATACTCCAATTCATAATAGAACAAATTGCGAACATGTGTTCTAAAACGATTGAAAACATGTTTTGTAATACATGTAAAAAATTCGCTCACAAATATATAAAGCAAATTCTTAAAATTTAAGTTTTTGGTTTATTTTTAACCAATATATATACATATCAATATGCGTAAAAATTTCCTTATATCAGTTTTTGTATGTTTAACCTTAATTTCAGCACATTGCAAAGCATCCAGTTTTGATTCCGATTTTGTATATCGTAATGAGATTAAGAAAAAAAGCATTCATACTGTTCAAATGTATCCGATCGGATGGGAACTTGCCGAACCGATAGTTGAATTAAAAGGAGATAATCAGCACCTTTTTTCTTTTGACGAAATTAAAGAAAATATTCTAGATTACTCTTATAGAATTCTACATTGTGATAAAAAT
>JAOARS010000185.1 GCA_025210415.1 Marinifilum sp.
AAGCAATTGCCGAAATAGAAGAAACCATAATGCTGATTGAGAATGAAGAACTGGACGTTGATGATTTATCGGAAAAAGTAAAACGTGTTTCAGAATTGTTGGTAATTTGTAAAGCAAAATTAAATAGTACAGAAAAAGAAGTTGAAAAGATTTTAAAAGAGATCGATGAATAAAGTATTACTCCTTTTCGCATTCATAGTTTGGGGATTTTCTTGTACTTCTCAAAAAACTACAACCAATAAAATTCAGCAATTTGTAAATGGGTTTGCGGCTGATTCTTACTTTACCGGAGCTGGAATTGGTATCATTATCAAGGATGTTGAAAAGGGTGAAACATTGGCTCAACACAACTCAAAAATGGCTCTGACTCCAGCTTCGAGCCAAAAGTTAATTACTACCGCAACTGCTTTGGAATTGTTGGGCAGCGATTATCGATTTAAAACCATTATTGAAACAGATGGTGGCATTGAAAATGAAACTCTATCCGGCAATTTAATTATTCGAGGCTCTGGCGATCCTACATTGGAGTCTAAATATTTCGATTCTCAGCAAAATATTGTCGGGCGAATTGTTTCAGAACTAAAAAAACGAAACATTAAGCTCATTAAAGGTGATGTATTGGTTGATGATTCTTACTTTAAATCCTCTATACCAAGAACCTGGATTTGGGAAGATATTGGAAATTATTATGGTGCTGTTCCCAATCCCATCAACTATCGTGATAACATGTATACCCTGCATTTTAAGTCGGGAAAAGCAGGAAACAAAACCAGCATTTGGAAAACAGAACCAAAAAACACAGGCTTACAATTCGATAATCAAGTTGTAAGTTCTGAGATCAATCGTGATTTGGCTTATATTTTTGGTGGCAACACAAGCAATTTGAGAAGAATAGAAGGCAGCATTCCGCAAAACAGAAATGATTTTAGAGTAAAAGGAGCATTTCTTCATCCCGATTTGGCCTTAATTGAAGATTTACATGCTGAATTGAAGCGAAATCAGATTCAGGTTCTAAATCATTCAAAAACAAAAAAAGACAATAGATACAGTCTATTTGGGATCAGCTCTCCAAAACTAAAGGATATCGTGTATTGGACCAATATGAAGAGTGTAAATTTGTTTGCCGATCAATTGTTGTTCGAAGTAGGACAAAAACAAAATACAAAAGCCAGTTGGCATTCAGGAATTGAAGCTATAAATGATTTTTGGAAATTGAAAAGTGCAGATACGAAATACCAAAGATTGTTTGATGGAAGTGGATTGTCGCATTTTAATGCCATTTCTGCCGATTTTTTCAGTCAAATTTTAATGTCAATGTATCACAGTAAAAATTCCGAAGTGTTCTTATCGTCACTACCTGTTGCTGGTAAATCGGGTACTTTAAAATATTTTGGAAGAGGAAGTAGAATAGAATCAAACTGGATTGCAAAAACCGGTTCAATGACAGGTGTAAGAACTTATTGCGGTTATCTGAAAAACTCACAAAAAGAAACTTACATCGTATGCATTCTAATCAACAATTACAATTGTTCATCAAAGAAATTGAACAACAAACTACTTCACTTTTTAATTAATATTTTTAATTCTTAAATTGAATTGCTCTACGAATTAAAAACAATTCCATTTTCCTATGAGAATTAGTATAAAATCTTTGCTACTTCTATTTCTGTTGTTTTGTAGCCTGGTATCATTTTCGGCTACACAAAAAAACATATTGATTTTAAATTCTTATCACAATGGCCTTAGCTGGACTGATTCAACACTAAACAGTATCAAAAGAGAATTTCTTCCTGATCCTAATATTACAATTTACATCGAGTATATGGATAGCAAGAGATATTTCTCTGAAGAATATCTGGAACACTTAAAAACACACTATCTAAAAAAATATCGGAATCATAAATTTGATTTAATCATTTCTACTGATAACAATGCATACGATTTTTTGGTTAAGAATCGAAATGAAGTATTTGGTGAAATACCTGTTATATTTTCTGGTTTAAATTCAACAACCAATCCCCCCAAAGGATATAGCGGAGTATTTGAAAACTTTAGCTTTTATGCAACCCTACAACTTATAGAGAAGTATCATCCTGATTACTCTAAAATAGTTGTAGTTACTGATTATAGTACTACAGGAGAAAGTTTGATTTCGACTTTGGAAGAGGAAATTAAGGAAATAAATGAGCCTGTAAGGTACCTTATTATACGCCCCAAAAGCATACAGGAATTAAAAGTTCAGTTGTCAAATTTAAATTCTAATGATGTTGTTCTGTACTTGCTTTACAATCGGGATTTTGATGGTAATTATTATACCTACGAAAAAGGTTTTTCAGAGAGTAAACCATACTGCAAAGTGCCTATTTATTGTATTTGGGATTTCTATCTTAATCGTGGTGCCATAGGCGGATCTTTAATTACCGGAAGAGTTCATGGCAAACAGGCAGCTGAATTGGCAAAAAAAGTTTTATCGGGAACTCCAATTGATGATATTCCTCCATTACAATCGGAATATGAATATGAATTTGATTATAACCAATTGGTAAAATTTGATATCAGGACAAAAGATCTTCCTAAAAATGCTAAACTACTAAACGAACCTTACAGCCTGATTAAAGAAAACAAGGAAATTGTTGTTCTTACTTTAACTATTTTGATTCTTCTTCTTATCATCATTGTTGTAATGATTATTAATATTCATCTTAGAAAACTGAAAGAACAAAAAGAGAAATCTCATATTTTAGAAATAACTGCTACAAATGTAAAGTTGGAAAAGGCAATAAAGGTTGCAGAAGAATCCAGTCGTTTAAAATCGGCTTTCCTGGCAAATATGTCACACGAGATTCGTACTCCAATGAATGCCATATTAGGGTTTACAGAACTTCTTTCCAGAGAAAATGTAGAAGACAACAAGCGAAAAAAGTTCATATCAATTATTCAGAAAAACACCAACGGTTTGCTTCGCTTAATAAATGACATTCTTGATATTTCAAAAATCGAAACCAATCAGCTAAAAATTATTATGAGCAAGTGTACCATTTCTGATCTTTTTGATTCGGTTAAAAATGATTACGATACACTAATTGAGTACAAAGAAAACAACCAGCTTAATTTTATTGTAACACTGCCCGAAAAGAAACAAGTTGCTGAAATAATTACTGATCAGGTAAGATTACAACAAATCTTTAACAACCTGATTGAGAACTCGATTAAATTTACTCAGGAAGGTGAAATTGAAATTGGCTATGTAACAACAGAAAAGTTTGTTGAGTTCTTTGTAAGAGATACCGGAATTGGTATTCCCGAAGAACAACAAGGCCTTATATTCGATCGATTCCGTCAGGCCGAATCTGATGCCAACAGCAGAAAATATGGAGGAACAGGTTTGGGGTTAGCCATTTGCAAAAGCTTAATTGAAATGCTTGGCGGAGAAATCCGAATGAAATCGAAACCACAGGAAGGAACCATATTTTACTTCACGATTCCACTATAAACAAGTAAAGACGTAGCATAAACATGCTACGTCTCTACCAAATCTTGTAAATATCGTTTCTAGAAAGAATAATATACCCCTAATGAAAATCTGGTACCACCAACCCATTTGGTATCTGTCACTCTGGCTTTATCTGCAAGCTTACCATATGCAGCTGCAGTGTATTCTACTTCAAATTCGAACTTTAAATTCTTGTATTTTTTACAAGCCCTTGGTGCCAAACGCACCAATTCTCCAATATCTTTTCCTCTGGCATATATTAAGTTGTTGTTCGCAAGCTTATCCTCTGCACCATAATTCTTTGAGTAACCTCCAAGAAAAGCCAATTGCCAATCTTTCTTTCGGTACGATAGTTCAGCCCAGGTTCCCAACACCTTAATTCCGGTATAAGAAGCTTCGTTTGTAAGTGGATTTAATGATTTAACAGCATAACCTCCAAGCATTAAAACATCTGTCATATTGGTTCCGTATGTTGCCTGTGCTTTAAAAGTAATTGGCTCAAAATTCAGCTTAAAATATCCCATTAAAGCCCATGAAGAGATTGTTTCATCATTTTTCCATTCCTGATAATTTCCAGCTTCTTTAGAGCCTGTTGAACTCATTAATGATGGTTTAATGCTCTTGTATTCGCCGCTAACTCCAATTAAATGCTTACCAGCATAATAATGAGCCTGTCCTTGTAAAATAGGCAAACCCGAATTTCTAAGATATTTATTACTTGCACCATCAGGACCGGTACTTGTATAATCGCGCTCGGAAGCTATTGCGGCTAACAATTTCCAGTTACCCACTTTATGTGTAAGTCTAACTTGCGGATTTCGTGAAAATGGCTTAAAAGGTAATCCGGCGTTGGCTCCAACTGTAAATGGGAAAACCTCTGCAACAAACAAAGGCGACCAGGTTTGTCCAATTAACAAAGAAGTTTGTCCCCAATCTAAATTTACGTAAGCATGTCGCAAACGCATTCCATTGGTATCCGATTCACCATTACCAATAAATTCAGCTTCCAATAAACCATTGGTTTTTGCTCCTAAAATCTCTGGCCCGGTAATTTTAGCATTAACTCTCGATTGAATTACCGCCATATTGTAAACACCATCCTTGTTGATATCATTTCCTGCAGCATCCAAAATTTCGTTTTTCGGATAAAGGAGAATATGTCCCTCGCGAGCAGCCACCATTTGACGTGTATCGTAAGTGAAAAGAGAATGTACATAACCACCAAATTTCACTGAAATTGGCAATTCCTTCTGCTGTGCGTTAAGGCCTGAAATGCTTATTAAGCAAACAAAAAGCAATAACAGATAGTTTAATTTTTTCATCGATGTTGTTAGATTTTTATTTGGCTGCAAATATAAACAGGATTTTTAATAGCAAGCAAAAACTTGTATAGGAAAGATTTAAAATTGATAAATCCCGGATGAGAATCAAGTTCCTCTATTAATGGAATTGCTCTGACTCCTTATAAGGGTCAACACAGACTACCGTCGGTATAAGGTGCTTCTACCGAACGGTAGAGAGTGTCACTACCGGCGGTAGACAACATCTCTACCGTGTGGTAGAAACATCTATCCCTTAAGGAGTGACAGTACCTCGTAGCTATTAAGAAACTGTTTAAATTTTATCCTTTGGCTTATTCTTGACAACTTAAGCACTCAGTCGGCTGCAAAAATTCTTTAAATAGCTAAAGCTATTCGCATCATTTTTCCTTTGTCTGAGTACTTAATGCATCCAAACTAATCCTCAAAAACAAAAGTTAAACAGTTTTTAAATGTAATTTAGGGAAAAGAGATTTCTTTAGCACTTACTTTGCATACTCCTGAAATACAATCAATGGCCCACCTTCAAACTCAATTCTGAAGCTATCTCCCATCGATTCATTCAGCGTGCCTTGCCACATCAGTTCCAACGTCTGGTTGGTTAATGCATAACGTAAATTGGCTGTTGTAATAAGCGTATCTCTGTTAGGAGAAAATATAGATACTTGTTGCCTGGTATGGCTATCAAAATTTCGTGATCGAACAATTGGAGTAAAAGAACCATAACTGGTAAGCATTTTAACTTTTACTTTTTTTGCATATTGCGGTAAAAGAAACACATTTCCAATCATATGGTCATCGCGCTGACCAGTTGCTCCAACAATTATTATTTCGTTGTATTTATTGGCAATACACCACTCTACTGCTTTGGTTAAATCATTTGTATCCTGATTTGAATAATGATGAATAATACCCTTATACTTCCACTTCAATTCAGCATCTAAAGAATCCAAATCGCCAATTATAGCGAATGGTTCCAAACCTGCTTTTTCAAGTTTGTTTATTGCTCCATCGCAACAAATGATATGTTTCGATTCTTTTAGCTCCTTTAAAGGGATTTCGTGAGTAGGAAAAGCTCCGTTTGCCAGTATAATTGCTTTTTTTTGCATTTTCGATTAGAGGTGATAATTATTGAGCGAGTAAATTTAATTAATTGCCCGAAATAGCCTGAGAGCGAAGCATATCTTTTTTCCACTGTAGGTATCCAACTACTGCCATAGTGGTATAGAAAAAGAAAAGCACTGCTGTAAAATTCAAATCTTTATAGATATATAAACCTAAGGAAACCGAATTTACAACAATCCAAACCAACCATTGTTCCAGTATTTTTCGCGCTAGCATCCATGTAGCTACTATGCTCAATGCCGTTGTAAAAGCATCCCAATAAGGAACCGAACCATCGGTAAAATTAACCAGGATGTAAGCAATTAGCGCATAAATCCCTATACTGGCAGCAACCAGTTTCAACGATAAATTCAAGTGCAAACGAATTACAGGCAATTTTTTTTCTTCCTGCTTTTTTCCTCTCGACCATAAAATCCAACCGTAAATACTGATAAAAACATAGTAGAACTGAAGTGACATATCAGCATATAGCTTGGCAACAAAAAACACATAAATGTACATGACCGAAGTGAGCAGACCTACAGGCCACAGCCATTTGTTTTGCTTGATTTCCAAATACAGGAAAATCAAACCTGATATGGTTCCTATTATTTCTACAATATTATCTACTATCCAGTTCATCGTTTTTTATTTAAGTAGAGACGCACGGCCGTGCATCTCTACAAAGGTCATATTAAAATCGTAATGTTATTCCTGCCAGGAAGTTTGTGCCTGCTTGTGGGAAATAGCCATCCATAGCATAGCGTTCTCCTCCTAAATAATAGCTATATACCCAGGCATTGGATTCATATTCCTCGTTAAACAAGTTATTAACTAACAAATGAACCTGTAAATTCTTCACTAATTTACATGGAATATCGTATGACAGGTTCAAGTTCGATACAAAATAAGCATCTAACTTACGATCGTTATTTGAAGAATTATCAATGAACTGTTCTCCTACATATTGAGAAATCAATTGCGCCGTAAATCCTGATTTTTTATAAGATAAAGATGAGTTAACTACCACTTCAGGTGAGAATGCTAAATCTGTCGTACCTAATTTCGACACAACTTGTTTCTCTTCTGGTGTATCCCAATCATCAACATACTCTACAAAATTCTTAATCTTATTTCTACTCAAAGTAAGATTTGCAGACCAATCCAACGCTTTACTAATTTTAAACCCACCACTTAACTCGATGCCTAAACGATAGCTATCATCTACATTAACCATGATTCCACTACCTACATCATTAATTTGTCCGGTTAGTACCAATTGATCTTTGTAATCCATATAATAGAAATTAGACTCGAAAAACCCTTTGGCTCTGGTAAATTTGTATCCTAATTCATAATCAAATAAACGCTCGCTGGTTGGTACTTCACCAGGTTTTGCATCAGTATAGTTGCTTCTATTTGGTTCTCTGTTAGCAACGGCAACAGATGCGAACAACCTGTTGTTATTATTGAATTGTAAGTTGAAACCTGCTTTGGGATTGAAAAAGAGGAAATCATGATCCTGGGTAATGTCTCTAAATGCAGTTTCTTCAACATTTAATTGATCATCAATTCCTTTTATTTTATAATCGATCCCCCTTAATTGCATATCGGTATAAATATTCAATTTATCCGAAAGAGTAATATTCGCCTTCAAATAAGTGTTGTAATCAAGCTTTTCTCCCTTACTAAAGTAATACTGATGGTTGATAAAAGTATCTCCTGCATTTTTCATCCAACGGATACGACCATAATGATCCCCATTATATTTGTTCCAGGCTCCACCCCATACCAAATCAACATTGTTACTATTATGAGATAAAGAAAACACTGCACCGTAGAAGTCATTATTCAACCATTTTCTTCTAATAATATCTGTACTTTCAATTGTTGTTTCACCTATTACTATCGGATCTAATCCATACTTATCCAGATCATCACCAGGCTTGTGCTGTTCAAAATACCCTTCTCCATGTGTATAGTGTAAACCAATATTCATTTTTGTATTTTCAGATAGCAGATGAGTTAAAAACAGTTGAGTATGTTTTTGCCAATAGTTATCAGTCTCGTTTTCGTAAGTATATTGATTATAGGTTCTGCTATCAGAAACTTTCATGTGATCAACAACATCCTGACTAACCAACCAATGATCTGCATAACGTTGCATACCTGCTTCATCATTGTTTAAACGAACACTGGGAACACCATTCCAAGCCTGATAAGTTTTTTCTTTTCCTGCAAAGAAATTAGCTTTCACACTGGTCTTCTCTCCATAATAACCACCGGATAAAAAGATCGATTGTAAATCAGATTCTGCTCTGTCAATATAACCATCAGAAGTAATCTTTGATAAACGAGCATCGAATGCAAAACCATTTTTAAGTCCGGTACCAAATTTTACAGTGTTTTTAAATGTTTTAAATGAACCTGCTGAGCTTGCAATTTCAGCATAGGCTTCTTCCGATACTTTTGATGTTTGTAAATTAACTGTTGCCCCAAAAGCAGCGGCGCCATTTGTAGATGTTCCAACTCCTCTTTGAATTTGAATATCTTCAACCGAAGAGGCAAAATCGGGCATATTCACCCAAAATACACCGTGCGATTCTGAATCATTCAATGGAATTCCGTCAATGGTTACATTAATACGGTTTGCATCTGTTCCCCTAATTCTAAAACCTGTATATCCAACTCCTGCTCCTGCATCTGTTGTACTAACAAACGAAGGGGTTGTAGATAATATCACAGGAATATCCTGTCCCAAATTTCGAACTTCTAATTCTTCTTTCTTAACATTGGTTACAGCTACAGGCGTTTTACTTCCTGCTCTTGTTGCAGCTACTAAAACTTCATCTGCTAAAATAGCAGAAGGTGATAGTTCAAAATTAAAACTCTGAGAATTATTCAACTCAATCGATTCTTCTTTGGCCTTGTATCCCAAAAACGAGACTACAAATTGGTATTCGCCAGCTTTTAAATTTTTGAACTGATATTCACCATATGAGTTGGTAACAGTTCCCAAATAAGTTCCTTTTATTGCAATTGCTGCACCTGGAAGAGCATTTCCATCATTATCGGTAACTTTCCCTTTTAAGTGTAATTGAGAAAATCCGATAAAGCATACAAATTGCAATACAATTAACAGAGTAGCTCTGCGTACAACAGAGTTCAATTGTTTTTTAAACATTGTGTAATAATTAAAACGTTAATAGAATATTGCAATGAGGTATTTATAAGATCAGGTTGGCGAAGAGTTAGCTCGCAATTTTCCTACGCCGGCATTATCCGGATCAGGTTCAATATCTATAGCACACTAATTGCTTACTAGTTGATATAAGGGTATGATCTCAGCCAATATTTAGTTAGGCACCCCACTGTGATTTTGCACAAAGATAGTTTGAAAACCAGCAAAAACAAAAAAGTCGGCAAAAAGCCGACTTCTTTGTCTTTTATTCAATCATTGTTTTATCACCTAATAACCTACTATATAACTAAAATTAAACGCAAAAGCACAAAGGCGCAAAATATACTGGTTCACTGGGCATTGGAAGCTCAAGCTACTTATGCGCAGAAAACCTTTTAGTAAGTCGGGGAAGCTTCGAAGAATTGAGAAG
>JAOARS010000186.1 GCA_025210415.1 Marinifilum sp.
ACTTTGAACTTTAATACTGTTCTCTCTCGTTAGGGAAATCTTTCGATTTTACATCTCCAATGTAAGTCTCAACTGCTCCCTTAATTTCTGCAAACAAGTTGTGATATCTTCTTAAAAAACGTGGTGAAAATTCCTGAGTAATTCCCAACATGTCATGAATTACCAAAACCTGTCCATCAACTCCATTTCCTGCTCCAATACCAATAATAGGAATAGATACACTTTCGGCAACTTTCTTTGCCAATGTTGCAGGAACTTTCTCCAAAACAATAGCAAAACATCCTGCTTCCTCTAACAGCTTGGCATCTTCAAGTAATTTTTTCGCTTCTTCTTCCTCTTTGGCACGAACTGCGTAGGTTCCAAACTTATGAATGGATTGTGGAGTTAACCCCAAATGTCCCATTACAGGAATACCAGCAGAAAGAATTCTGTTTACCGATTCCAACACCTCACTACCACCTTCCAACTTAACAGCATCGGCACTTGCCTCTTTCATAATACGAATAGAAGAATTCAATGCTTCCTTAGAGTTCCCCTGGTAAGTTCCAAAAGGTAAATCAACAACTACCAAAGCTCTTTGCACAGCACGAACTACTGATGCGCCATGATAAATCATCTGATCTAAAGTAATCGGCAAAGTGGTTTCGTGCCCTGCCATAACATTAGATGCTGAATCTCCCACTAGTATTACATCTATTCCTGCCCGATCAACAATAGCAGCCATCGAATAGTCGTAAGAGGTTAACATGGAGATCTTTTCTCCTTTCAATTTCATTTCCGAGAGCACATGTGTTGTAACTCTCTTTACCGATTCTTTATGAATTGACATGATTTTAAAATTTTGGACAATAGATAAGTAAGGTGCGAATTATCCTAAACCTTGTCTTGATTTAGATTGCAAAGTTATAAAAAAGGATAAAGTATCAAGTAAAAAGTATTGCCTAAAATACTTAAACTGCCTAAAGTACTTACAGTTAAAAGAGATTGAGTGAATGAGTGGTAAATTACTTAAATTAGTGCTCATAGAATTTTCCTTGCAATTATTAATTCGTAATTCTTCATTCGCAATTGATTCTGTCTTTCTGTCAGTAAAACTGTCATGATTTATGCAGTATTTTCTCGAATCAGTGTCAGTTTTGCATTCGATTTAGCATTTTTTCAAATGGCACAACCTTTGATTATTCCCTGTCGGATTTGAAAAACAATCCATGAGTGAATTAGAAAAAAATAAGAACATTAAATATACTTAAAATGGGTAAAATTATTGGAATCGACTTAGGAACTACCAACTCTTGTGTATCTGTAATGGAAGGTAACGAGCCTGTAGTAATTCCTAACAGCGAAGGAAAAAGAACTACACCGTCAATCGTGGCGTTTGTAGAAAATGGTGAAAGAAAAGTAGGTGATCCTGCAAAACGTCAGGCTATCACAAACCCAACCAAAACAATTTTCTCTATCAAGAGATTTATGGGTGAAACTTACGACAAGGTAGGTAAAGAAATAGGGCGTGTTCCTTATAAAATTTTAAAAGGTGACAACAACACTCCACGTGTTGAAATCGACGATAGAAAATATTCTCCACAAGAAATTTCAGCAATGACTCTTCAGAAAATGAAGAAAACTGCTGAAGATTATCTTGGACAAGAAGTAACTGAAGCTGTAATTACAGTTCCTGCTTACTTTAACGATGCACAGCGTCAGGCAACTAAAGAAGCTGGTGAAATTGCTGGTTTAACCGTTAAGCGTATCATCAATGAGCCAACTGCTGCATCTTTAGCTTATGGTCTTGATAAGAAAGATCAGGATATGAAGATTGCAGTATTCGACCTTGGTGGTGGTACTTTCGATATTTCAGTTCTTGAATTGGGTGATGGTGTATTCGAAGTAAAATCAACCAATGGTGATACTCACCTTGGTGGTGATGATTTCGACCAGGTAATTATCGATTGGTTGGCTGATGAATTCAACAAAGAAGAAGGAATCGACTTGCGTCAGGATCCTATGGCTCTTCAGCGTTTGAAAGAAGCTGCTGAAAAAGCTAAAGTTGAATTGTCAAGCTCAACCAGCACTGAGATCAACTTGCCATACATTATGCCAGTTAACGGTATTCCAAAACACTTGGTAAAAACGCTTTCTCGTGCACAGTTCGAGCAATTGGCTGATAGCTTGATTCAGGCTGTAATCGAACCTTGTAGAGCTGCATTGAACGATGCCGGTGTATCTGCTTCAGAAATTGACGAAGTAATCTTGGTAGGTGGTTCTACTCGTATCCCTGCCATTCAAAATAAAGTACAGGAATTCTTCGGTAAAGCTCCATCGAAAGGTGTTAATCCTGATGAAGTAGTGGCTGTAGGTGCTGCAATTCAAGGTGGTGTATTAACTGGTGAAGTAAAAGATGTTCTTCTTTTGGATGTTACTCCTCTTTCATTAGGGATTGAAACTATGGGTGGTGTAATGACGAAGTTGATTGAAGCGAACACTACAATCCCAACCAAGAAGACTGAAACTTTTACAACTGCTGCCGATAATCAGCCTTCTGTAGAGATTCACATTCTACAAGGTGAAAGACCAATGGCACAAGGAAACAAAACAATTGGTCGTTTCCATTTAGATAGCATTCCTCCAGCACCACGTGGTATTCCACAAATCGAAGTTACTTTCGATATCGATGCCAATGGTATTTTGAATGTATCTGCAAAAGATAAAGGAACAGGTAAAGAACAAAATATTCGTATCGAGGCTTCTTCCGGATTATCTGATGAAGAAATCAACAGAATGCGTGATGAAGCTAAGGCTAATGAAGAAGCTGATAACAAGGCAAAAGAAAGAATCGATACTTTGAACAAAGCTGACGGTATGATTTTCCAGACCGAAAAGCAGTTGAAAGAAATCGGTGATAAATTGCCAGCTGATAAGAAACAGCCAATCGAAGATGCTTTGAACAAGTTGAAGGAAGCACACAAAGCTCAGGATGTTGATGCTTGTAATGCTGCTATGGATGAATTGAACAATGTATTCCAGGCTGCATCTCAGGAAATGTACAACGCTCAGCAACAGCAAGGTGGCCAGCCAGGTCCTGATGCTGGCGCACAAGCAGGTGGTCAGGCTAAATCTGATGATGAAGTAACTGATGTTGACTTCGAAGAAGTAAAATAAAAAGCTGTTAGCATATAGCTATAAGCTGATTTCAATACAAACTAAAAAGGCAATCGAAAAAATTCGATTGCCTTTTTTGGTACAGGATAAAATGAATGTTACGAGGCGGTAGAATTTTGTAAAAAAAGAAATATTTTATTAAAAAGTATAATATTCTAAATTTGTATCATAGATAAAAATATAATGACCAAAGAAGAACTAATACAAAAACTAAGTAACCTCGAATGGGAAGATTTTGAAGTAAAGGCCGCCAAAAGCGAGCTTTCTAAGTCGGTTTGGGAAACGGTTTCAGCTTTTTCAAACACCAGTGGAGGATGGATTGTTTTGGGCGTTAAGGAAAAAGATAATGGCTTTGCAATTACAGGTGTTCGTAATGCTGAAAAATTAGAACAAGATTTTCTGAACACACTTAGAGGAACCAAATTCAATGTTTTTGTTAGTACAAAACAAGAATTGTATCAGTTCGAAGATAAAACGGTTCTGGCTTTTTATGTGCCCGTTCACAAAAGCAAACCAGTTTATTATAACAACCAAAGCAATACTTTTATACGCAGAGGTAGTTCGGATCAGCGTGCAACACAGGAAGAAATTGACAGCATGTTGCGCGATCGGGCATTTGGTGCTAAAACAGCAGAATTAGCTCCAGGAACCAGTCGTGACAGTTTAAATGATACATCAATAAATCGTTATCGAGATTATATGACACGGTTTAATCCCAATGCCAGTTATGTTCGTTTCGACGAAGGTGAGTTTTTGAGAAAACTTCGCATTATTGAAAACGGTAAATGTACTTTTGCTGGCTTACTAATGTTTGGTAAAAGAGAAGCTATTGAGAAACACTTTGCTGATTTTCGTGTAGATTTATTGGAATTTCCGGGAACTTCGTACACTGATGCCAAACACACCTATACTTTCCGTGTTGAGGAACAAGAGAACCTTTGGGAATATTATTTTGAGTGCTTTCATAGGTTAAAACAAAAAGTAGATGTTAGGTTTTCGCTAACTGCTGAGGGCTTTGGCCAAGAGTTATCTCCAGGTCTTGAAAGTATCCGTGAAGCTTTGGTCAACATGTTGATGCATACTGACTACTTTTCTCCTGCATGCCCTCGTGTACGCATTTTCACAAACCACATTGAATTTTATAACCCAGGTGGACTACCAAAACCCTTTGAAGAGTTAAAAGAAAAAGATATTTCTTTGCCACGGAACCCAATTATTGCAAAGCTATTTCGTATGGTAAAACTAGCTGAAAATATTGGTTTTGGTTTTGATAAAATAGATGAGAATTGGAAAGCCTATAATTCAACTCTACCTGATTACCAGATTGAATTTGATTCTGTTGTAGTGAATTTTAAACTGGAGGATGAAAGTCCTATTGAAGAAAAATCAGATACTGTTGGAAAAACGTCGGAGAAAACGTCGGAGAAAACGTCGGAGAAAACGTCGGAGAAAATTCTAAGTATGATGAAAGACAATGAAAATATTACCATTGCCGAATTAACTGAAGCCATTGGTGTTTCCTCACGCTCAATAGAACGAAACATTGATAAACTAAAACAAGAAGAAAAAATAAAAAGAATTGGTGCAGATAAAGGTGGTTATTGGGAAGTAATTGAATAACTAAACTTCTTACATACAAGCATTTTTCAAATGCTTAATTCAATCTAAAACATGTTTTTTTGTAAACTTGTATAGTGACAACAATCTCAAAGAAATAAAAAGTACTCACTTATACCAAATTTGTACAGAAAACTACAAAATACTGAAAGTCAACATGTATTAGTATTGAAGAAGTGAAGTAAATTGCGATTACAGATGATCAGAAAACACCGGGATTTTCCCAGTGCTTTCTTACAATAACTTGCTTCTGCATTTAAAATATAAAAGCATTGGCTGTTTCAGTTCTGTCCATAAGCTTGATATAACGCAATATCGTAAACACAACATGTACACTTTAAATCACTTCGATATTCTATCATTGAGCAATTTTTATTGTCCTCATTTTTTTATCTATTGAAATGTCATTGGTTCTAACTTCAACTAATTTATTTCTCAATTTTATACTAAAATCATTCACTATATCAATATAATTACTGTTATAGGCCAAGTTGGTATATTGCTTCGGGTCCTTTTCCATATCAAACAATTCAACACCGTTGCTCGCATCTTCTCCATATTGGATGTAAGCCCATTTATCAGTTCGGCAAAGAAAAGCATTTCCTCTTAATGAAACAGAAAAAGCCATGTCCCGAACGGACAATTCAGGCTTACTAAGTAATTGCGATAAGCTTTTTCCTTGAGCATTACCCGAATGCTCGATGTTAGCCAATTCTGTTAATGTTGGATATAAATCCAAAAGCTCGGTAAAAGAATGGCAGACGGCAGGTTCTTTACCTGGAACCTTTATAATCATAGGCACCCGAACAGATTCCTCTTTCAGGCTAACTTTCATCCAAAAATCATGTTCCCCCAAGTGAAAGCCATGATCTGATGTAAACACGACAATTGTATTATCTTCCAACCCTTCTTCCTTTAAAGTATTAAGTACCTTACCTACCTGTGCATCCATGTATGACACAGAGGCATAATAAGCAGCAACAGCCTTTTGTTGTTGTTCAAGGGTCATTTGTGCTTTCTGGCTGGTGACATAATTTATGCCTTTCTTAGGAATGTCGTCCCAATCACCTTTCACTTTTTCGGGTAATGTTATTCCCTCGAACGGATAGGGATCAAAATATGACTTTGGCGCCACAAAGGGTACATGGGGGCGGACAAATCCTACTGCCAAAAAGAATGGTTTACTTTTATGCTCCCTAATCAGTTCACAGGCTTTTTGTGCAGTCCTGCCATCGGAGTGCACCAAGTCGTCACCATCGGCTTTTACAATGGTCATCTTGTTCCCACCCCTGATAGGTAAAGTTCCATCGGGGTTTCCTTGAACCAGCTCTCCTTCGCCCGGTGCCAGCCATTCGGGTCCCTGACTGTTAAATTTTTCTCCCCAGGATTCGGGGTCATCAGGCCCGTCAGACCCTTTTTCGATATCTATGGGCACGCCCATATGATATATCTTACTTACCCGGGCGGTATAGTAACCGTTCTCCTTAAACAATTGAGAAAGTGTTTTACGATCGGGGCCTATCTTTTCTCTTCCACTTGTGTATCCAAAGGCTTTTGTTGCATGGGGGTAGTAACCGTTCATTAAACTGGCACGTGACGGCCCACATACGGGAAATTGACAATACGTTTTGGTGAACCGAACACCCTCGGAAGCCAATTGATCAATGTTTGGCGTATGACATGCCTTGTTTTCGTAACACGAAACAGCGGTAGCTGTTAAATCATCAGCAATTATAAACAATACATTTGGTTTATCGGAACTAACCTGACTTATTGCTAAGGTGCATATACACAGCAAAGCAAATACTACACTTATTTTTTTCATGTGATTATATTTTCTTTCATTGGTCACATGGAACTCTCAAGTAAATTTTAATCATGCACCTGTGTGCAACTTTTTAATTAAAATTTACATGTTCGTTTCATATCACATTTCGTTAATTGTATGATTTCGTATGGGATTCCGAACTTCAAACCTTTCAAGTAAGCAAATTTGATACGGTTGATGCCGTTCAGAAATCTCTAATACCGATTGTGAAAATATATGCGCCTCTGCTTCTGCCTAACATTTTCTACATCGGTATTGTACTATTTTTCAAAATGGCTCATTTAATATTACATTTGGTCTAAAACTTATAAAAATTCTAATGTTAGGCAACATTTTGCAATTAATATTATCAAAACTGAAAAATACACATAATATCTTCATTCAAAGACATATAAAACAGATTCATTAATCATTCGAATCAAGGGTTAAAATAACTGTATTGATTAGACAATAATGAATTTTACCACTTTTTCAAGTTGAGTTTTTCCTCCTGGGGAACCGTAGCTCGTGAATACAATTGAAAATTGAGTTTATTGTGAACAAAATCCCGACAGGGAAAAGGGTGAAATAAGAACAATATAATCAAAAATACACCCTTCTGGCTGTCGCCATCTTCTCCCGATTCTCGGGACAGGCTCTAAAAGGGAAGAATTCCTAAATAAACCTTTCTATTGTTTTTTAAA